>NZ_JBFRLX010000230.1:0-12194 GCF_041470165.1 Vibrio sp. 10N.286.46.A8 | reverse complement strand
ATAGCGGGCGTTTTTTATATCTGTATACTGAAAACATCAGTCATCCAAGAAAACCTTCTATGCGCCTTCTATCCAGCTTACTCCTATGTGGTTTGTCACTGTGTAGCTATTCAATTAGTGCTTTCGAATACCTCCCTCTAGATAAACTGCCCGATGGCAGTAGCACAAGCTTGATACTGAAGTCATTGAGTGATGATTCGAGTGAGTTGAACACCAATAGCGATGGCTTTTACCCTCCCGCCAGTACGTTAAAGCTAGTCACCGCTTTGGCAGCCAAATTGGAGTTAGGAGATAATTTTAACTACACGACCAGCATTGCGCGTTCTAATAAAGATGTCGTGATCGCATTCAGTGGTGACCCTACACTACAAAGAGAGCATCTAAAAAATCTTTTAGATCAATATGCTAAATCGCAATCTAAAACAATCAAGGGCAACTTATACCTCGATAACTCAGCTTTTACTGGCTATCAACGAGCGGTTGGTTGGCCTTGGGACATTTTAGGCGTTTGTTACAGCGCTCCCTCTAGTGCAATGACCTTAGACAGTAACTGCGCACAAGCCTCTATTTATACAAAAGATAACGGTACAACACGCGTATATATCCCAGCTCACTATCCGATAGACGTGACAACCTCAGCAGCCACGGTAACTCGCTCTGGCCAAAAGGCAACGCAATGCGACCTTGAGCTTATTACTACCCCAGATAACACTTACAAGCTCTCTGGTTGCTTAGTTGAACGTAAGAAACCACTGCCGCTCAAGTTCGCGATTCAAAGTCCAGAACTTTACACCTATCAAGTCGTTACATCGATTCTTAAAGAACTGAGAATTGAAGTAAAAGGCAATGTGGTCGTTGGCAAAAAAGCTAAAGCAGGCAAAAGCACGTTAATCGCAAGTCACAGCTCAGAGAAACTTCCCGAACTGATTAATATCATGCTCAAGAAATCAGACAATCTAATAGCAGACAACCTAACCAAAACACTGGGTGCGACATTTTATGTTCAACAGGGCAGCTTTAATAACGGCACTGAAGCGATAAAGCAGATATTACTGACCAAAGCCAATATTGACCTAAGCCAAGCACAGTTGGTCGATGGTTCAGGGCTATCCAGAAATAACCGCATGACCTCGCAAACCATGGCTCAGGTACTTCGTTATATCTGGGAGAACGATAAACAGCTCAACCTGATTGAGGCTATGCCTACATCTGGCACTGATGGAACACTCAAATACCGTCAAAGCATGAGAAAAGCACCAATCCAAGGTAACATTATTGCCAAAAGTGGTTCTTTGTATGGGAGCTACAACATGGCAGGCTTTGGTTTAGATAAAGCGGGAAAACCAAACTCTCTATTTGTACAGTTTGTCCGTGATTACTTTCCTGACACACCAGATCCAGAAAAACCAGTAGAAGCACCCATCACCCAGTTTGAACGAGCTTTCTACACAAATGTAGTTGAATTCAGTCAAACACAGAGCAAACCTAAGTAATGTTCAACTCTGTTTAAGCTTCTACTTAAGCAATAAAAATGGCGCTGAAGATCTTGAATCTTCAGCGCCATTTTTGTCTCTAAGGTGCTTTTAGCTATTTTTATAAATGCTAAGCGATCCCTAAGAATGAATTAACCACAGTGAAGTAGATCCACATTCCAGAGATATCCACTATCGAAGCCAGTACAGGGCTCACTAACACAGCAGGATCAAGTTTGAAGAATCGAGCGACTATCGGTAACCCACCGCCGAGTACAGTTGATATGGTCACTTGAATAAACAGAGCAACAGCAATCGCGTAAGCAATCATATTAATGTCGTAACCACCCGTTGACTGGTTGTCACTGAATAATAAGATTCGGCCAATCATCACTAAGGCGATCGCAAGAGCTAAACAGATAGCAACTCTAAGCTCTTTCCATAGAACGTTGGCCCACTGGCGTTTCTTCAATTCCCCTGTGGCTAAGGCCCTAATGACCAAAGTCGCAGCTTGTGTTCCTGTGTTGCCACCCGCGGCAGCGATTACCGGCATATAGATCGCCAGAAGTACTAGCTGGCTAAGAATGTCTTCATACTGAGCAATGATAAGCCCAGAGACAATGCCCAGCAGTGCTAAGGCAATAATCCAACCGATACGCTGCCTAACATGGCTAAGCACTCCAGTTGAAAGGTAACCTTGTTGAGGTTCAACCTCTGAGTAGATCAGCCCTAGTTGGTGAGCTAGATGTCGAGAGCGCTTCTCAAAGCCCTGCTCTTCTAGCTCACTAAGTAAAGTCTGAATCGTACTAAGAGAGCATTGCCCAAGCACTAACACCGCATCTTCAAGTGGCATTCGGTTTAAAAGGTTAATTTGTTGCTCACGCCCATACTGTTGAAAGGCATTCGATAAAGCTTGGATGTCTTGCTCTGAGTACAGAGCTTCAATAGATAAAAAAGTGTTGTTCATTACCGTCATGGCGAATCTCCCGATTGGCAAAGGTAACGACCATCAAAACAAGTAGCCTATAGAGAGTACCGCGAGAGTATAAAGCGGTGTACACCAGGAGCGTATAGCTATATACATCAAGAATATACAACTAAGCGCACCAAGAGCTTAAAGCACTGATGTGTCTACTTGTTAGAATCTAGTGTGTGGAAAAGAATGAGGGGGAAAAACAAAGATACCCTACCCGAACGGCAGGACAATAGATCAATACCGAGACGGGTTATTCTTCTCCATTCAAACTAGGAGGATGGTCGGTATTGTTCATAAAAATCTCCAGAATTACTGTCAATATGACAGCGCGCATAGTGTAGCAATGCACGTTCAAAAACTTCGTCAACTTTGTGTCAATAAAAAAGGCATCCGTGGATGCCTTTTGTTCAATTATTGATGTGTATTATTACTTAATAGTAATACGAGCAAACTTACGCTTACCTACTTGGTAAACTGCAGTACCTGCTTCAGGTACAAACTTGCTGTCTTCAATCTTCTCGCCTTCAAGCTTAGCAGCGCCTTGCTTGATCATACGCATCGCATCAGAAGTCGAGTTTACAAGACCCGCTTCTTTTAGAACGTTCGCAATCGGTAGGCCGGCTTCGAATTCAAATTCAGGCATTTCATCAGGAACTTGGTTCTTAGCAAAACGGTTAACGAACTCTTGCTCAGCCGCTTCAGCATCTGCTTCGCTGTGGAAACGAGCAATGATCTCTTTAGCAAGAAGTACTTTCACGTCACGAGGGTTTTTGCCCGCCTCAACGCCAGCTTTCAGTTCCGCAACTTCTTCAAGAGGACGGAAAGACAGTAGCTCGTAGTAGCTCCACATTAGATCGTCAGAGATAGACATGATCTTACCAAACATCTCGCTTGGTGCTTCGCTGATACCGATGTAGTTGTGCGCAGACTTAGACATCTTCTTAACGCCGTCTAGACCAACAAGTAGTGGCATCATCAGTACCGCTTGTGGTTTTTGACCTGCTGCTTTTTGCAGTTCACGACCCATAAGAAGGTTAAACTTCTGGTCAGTACCGCCAAGCTCAACATCGCTCTCTAGTGCAACAGAGTCGTGACCTTGAAGAAGTGGGTACATGAATTCGTGGATTGCGATCGGTTGACCACCAGCGTAACGCTTTTTAAAGTCATCACGCTCAAGCATACGAGCAACAGTTTGGTTAGAAGCAAGACGAATCATGCCTTCTGCACCAAGCTCAGATAACCACTCAGAGTTGAAACGAATTTGCGTTTTCGCAGGATCTAGAATCTTGAATACTTGCTCTTTGTAAGTTTCAGCATTCTTCAATACGTCTTCACGGCTTAGCGGTGGACGTGTTGAGTTCTTACCTGATGGATCACCAACCATTGCTGTGAAATCACCGATAAGGAACGTCACTTCATGACCAAGCTCTTGGAAAGCACGAAGCTTGTTAAAGATAACCGTATGGCCTAGGTGGATATCTGGAGCGGTTGGATCGGCACCCAGTTTAATGCGTAAAGGACGACCTTCTTTTAGTTTCGCAATCAGTTCGTCTTCTGGAATCAGTTCTTCTACGCCACGTTTGATCTCGGCTAGTGCAGCTTCAATACTCGCCATTCTTGTTCACTCCCACAGATTTGGCAAAAATATAATAATTAGACATCTTACTTGAATAGCGATGTATTTTGAAACCAGTTACACTATTCCGTCGTCTATTTTCATAATATTTACAGAACGAACCGGAACATGTTGTCTATTTTTGCACGCCTTCCCATTTTGCACCGGGCATTTATCGCATTTTTTAGTGCCGTAATTTTTATCGCTATTTTCTTACTCCCCGACGTCAACAGCTTACGTGACGATACGGGAGCTTTAGTCGTTGGAAAACACTACCCACTGACGATCAGTGCATCAGCACTTGTTAGCTCAAGTGACGCACCACCGACGGCAGTACTCAAATGGGAGAAATACACCGTTCGCTCTGGCGAAAGCACCTCTGTTTTATTTGAACGTATTGGCCTTTCATACCGTTTACTGATCACTCTACTCAATACCAATAATGATATTAAGAAGCAGCTGTCCAATCTAAGACCTGGCGACGTATTACAATTCGGCTTTGATGAAAACAACGACCTTATTCAGTTGAAGCGACAACTTAGTGCGTTTGAAAGCTTCAAGATCACTAAGTCTGGCGATTCATTCTCCTCTAGCTTCGACAAAAAGGAAGTGGCCTACCAATACAACTATGCCGAAGCCAACATCACGTCTAACTTCTGGAACGCCGGCGTCAATGCAGGCCTAACTGCAAACCAAATTATGGAACTGGCGGGCATCTTCGGTTGGGATATCGACTTTGCGTTGGATATTCGCAACAACGACAGCTTTAAGATTTTGTACCAAGAGAAAGTCGTTGAAGGCGAAGTGATTGGTCGCGGCAAGATCATGGCGGCAGTATTCAAAAACCAAGGTGATTCATTTACCGCGGTATTAGATGATAGAAGCGGCAACTACTTCGATGAAAATGGTCGTGCCATGAAGAAAGCCTTCTTGCGCTCACCGATTGATTTTCGCCGTGTAACATCGAACTTTAACCCTCGTAGAAAACACCCAGTAACCGGTAAGGTTCGAGCTCACCGAGGCACCGACTACGCAGCCCCTGTTGGCACACCTATCTGGGCAGCCGGTGACGGTATTGTTCAGAAATCGGGTTACAACCAATTCAATGGTAACTACGTGTTCATTCGCCACAGCAACACCTATATCACTAAATACTTGCATATGAAGCGACGTATGGTGAAAACAGGTCAGCGCGTAAAACAAGGCCAAACCATTGGTACTTTGGGCGGTACAGGCCGTGTGACTGGCCCGCACTTACACTATGAATTCTTGGTCAATGGCGTACATAAAAATGCGCGAACCGTGAAATTACCGCAATCTAAGTCGTTAACCGGTAAAGCAAAAGCAACCTTTATTGCCAACTCAGAGATTCGACTGAATAACCTTGAGCGATACGGCCAGTTACTAGCGACTAATTAGGCAACTAGATACCAATTAGGTTAAGAGCCCTATAAACCAACGAAAAGAGCGCCCACCAAGGCGCTCTTTTTTATGTTCATCGAACCACTGTATCTACTATTTTTCAGGCTTCTTATCTCGCCCTAGCATTAATAGACAAGGCGTCAGCACCAAGGTTAGTACCGTTGCAAATGCCAACCCTCCAGCAATCGCCGTAGCGAGTTGCGACCACCATTGGGTACTCGGCGCGCCAAACTCTATTTTTTGGTTAATCAGATCAATGTTCATCTCTAATACCATCGGCATCAAGCCTAAGATCGTAGTCACTGTAGTCAGCATTACTGGCCTTAAACGCTGAACACCGGTTCTCAGAATTGCATCGCGCTTATCTAAGCCTCTTTTGATTAGCTGATTATAGGTATCAATCAGCACGATATTGTTGTTCACGACTATACCTGCCAGTGCAATCACTCCAATACCGGACATCACGATACCAAACGGACGTTGGAAGATAAGCAGACCAACGAACACACCAACCGTTGAGAACAGCACCGCACTCAGAATCAGGAATGCTTGATAGAAACTATTAAACTGAGTAATCAAAATCAACGCCATTACCGCCAGTGCAACCATGAATGCACTTTGTAAGAAGGCAGAAGAGTTTTCTTGCTCTTCATTTTGACCACGGATACGAAATTCTACGCTACTCGGTAGCCCCAATTCACTTAACGCTTGCTCAATCTTTGGCAGTTCGAGGGCAAGGTTATAGCCCTCTTCCATATCCGCCATGATGTTCACTACGCGCTTACCATCGAGGCGTTTAATCGTATCTTGCTTGTGGTCGGGAACAATCTGAGCAAAGTTGGTGATCGGCACCAAGCCAGCAGGTGTTTTGACTCTCAACTGGTCAAAGCGTCCGATATCTCTTTTATCATTAGGGTAACGCACCAAGATATCGACCTCTTCTGATGAGTCATCAGGCAGGTAATCACCAATCTTGAGACCATTGGTAACGAATTGAACGGTATTACCCACCAAGGTCGCATCAGCGGAAAAGCGTGCGGCATCGTCTCGGCGAATATCCACTTTCCAATCAATGCCATCTTTGCTTGCTGTATCACTGATGTTAGTCAGAGCTTGATTACCATCCGCCCAGTTTCTTACAATTTTTGCAACCTGATTCAGCTGTTCTGGTGTTGTTGCTGACAGCTCAATCACTAAATCATTTTCAACCGGAGGCCCTGCATCTGGAAACTTATATTCAATCTCAACACCAGCGTATTGATCGGTTTGCACCTTTAATTCATCAATAATCGCTTTAACACTACGACGATATTGCCAATCAACAGGAGTAATCGAGATCAAGCCAATCTGGTCGTCCCCACCCGTGCGTGTGTAAACAGTATCGAACTCATCATGATTAAGCATCATTTGCTCAATATCGCGCATGATGTCATCTTTTTCTTGAATAGAAAGATCACCATGTGAGCGAACCTTGACATTAAAGAATGGTGGATCAACCTCAGGGAAGAACTCTGCACCTAGGCCCGCTTTGGAGTAAGTAAAACCAACTGCAACCGCGAGCAATATCGCACTGAACAGAATCTTAAAGGGGTGCTTAATCGCAATCGAAAGTGTGTGGTAATACGCCTTGGTTAAGCCCGTTGCTTGTGAGAAATCACCATTATGCAGTGCCACCATTCGAGCTTGGCTCTTGGGCGATACGTATTGAGGTTTGCCAATCAAGCCACCTAATACCGGTACAAACAACAACGCCATAATCAATGAAGCGGTTAGCGTTGCAATCAGTGTTAATGGCAGAAACTTCATGAATTCGCCTGTCACATCAGGCCAAAACAGTAACGGAGCAAATGCAGCTAAGGTTGTCGCTGTCGATGCGGTTATCGGCCACGCCATCCGTTTCGCTGCGTCTCGGTAAGCTTCTTTTCTATCTTCACCTTCTTGCATTCGCCTATCGGCAAACTCGGTAACAACAATTGCGCCGTCGACCAACATACCAACGGCCATGATCAAAGAGAACAGAACCACAATGTTGACGGTTAGACCAAACACAGACAACACCAACAATCCCGTGAGGAATGATCCAGGTATTGAAATTCCAACCAATAACGCGGTTCGAACACCAAGAATGGCGATGATAACGATCACCACTAAAATGATGGCGGACAAGATATTGTTTTGAAGATCGTTGAGCATGATCTTCACATCTTTAGATTCATCCCAGGTGTATTTAACCAATAAGTTATTGGGCCATTCCGCTTGTTGTTGAGCACCAGCCATAACCGCTTTAACTAACTCTACGGTTTCGATGATATTTTCACCCGCACGCTTCTTGATATCCAAGACCACCGCAGATTTACCATCTAAACGGGCAAAGCTTTCAGGATCTCGAAACGCTCGACGAACCGTGGCCACATCACCAAAGGTTACAACCTGTTTACCATCCACTTTGATAGGCAACTCAAGTACGTCTTTTAAAGAGTTAAACACCGAAGGAACTTTGACTGAGAAACGTCCGTAGCCAGTGTCAACAAAACCAGCGGCGACCACTCGATTGTTCAGAGCGATCAGGTTATAGATATCCGCTTGATCTAAGCTGTAGCTCTCCATCAACAGCGGATCGACAATGATCTCAACAATGTCATCGCGATCGCCTGCAATATCGACCTCTAGAATTTGGCGATAGCTTTCGAGCTTATCCCCAAGCTCTCGAGCAATTTGCACTATGGTGCGCTCAGGAACGGTACCAAACAGAACAACTGACAACACTGGCTGCTCAGACGCGAGCGTCACCTCATTCACGGTCGGCTCATCACTGTCTTCTGGTAATTTTGGTTTGGCTAAATCGACAGCATCACGCACATCAGCCATCGCTTTGGTGAGATCAACGCCAACATTAAACTCCAACACAACTGAGGCGTGGCCTTCTGCTGCGGTTGCGGTCATCTCTTTTACGCCTTCAATCGACCTCAGCTCTTGTTCTATCGGTCTAACCAATAAGCGTTCTGCATCGGTTGGCGAAATACCTTGGTGCCCAACAGAAACGTAGATAATCGGGATGGTAATGTCGGGGCTCGATTCTTTGGGGATCGTGATATAGGTAACGACACCTGCGACCAATATGAGTGCCAAAAGAGAGAGCATTGTTCGAGCGCGAGACAAGGCTGCATCAATAATTGAATACATCGGTTATCTCCTACTCTGCAGTTACGTTAGAGAGTTCAACACCTTGCTCAACAGCAATCACCGAGTCACCATCACGAACAAAACCTTGCCCCACAGTGATGATATCGACACGCTGACCTAACCCCGTCAGCCACACTCCATCTTGCTCAGCTTTCACCAGTTGAATGCCGACAAATTTCACGATTGGTGAGTCGTCAATTGAAACCAAAGTTTTGACCCCAAGATTACCGGCCTCATCCAGTGCCAACATGGCAGGCGTCACTTTGATAGCGTCTCTTGTTTCTAGATTAAGGGTGACTTCAGCACTAACACCCGCAGGTAACAGGCCATCTGAGTTGTCGATTTCAATCTCAATAGGGAAGGTATTGGTTGAGGCAGAAGAGATTCGAGAGACGTAACGCAGCCGACCTTCCGCTTCTTCTCTCCCTAACAGACGAACCAAAGCTGATTGATTGACTAGCAAATGCTGGATATGACGCTCACTGACATCGGCCTCAATAACCAAAGGATCGAGGTCAATCACGCCAGCAACAGGATCGCCAACACCAACGAAATCACCGAGCTCCACCATCAAATCTTGAACCACACCGGAGAAAGGCGATGTGATGACTGTATTTTTTAGAGCCAGTTCAGCATTACGCTTCATAGCCTTCGCTTCAGTTAACGAAGCCTCAGCTGTGGTGTAGGCTATCTCGCCTTGCAGCCCTCTTTTTTTCAGCGACTGCGCCGCCTTAAATTCTTTCTGCTTCAATCGATATAAAGCCGAAGCTCGCTCTAGCTGAATCTCTAAGTCACCTTTATCTATCTGAGCAATGGCTTGCCCTACTTTAACCGTATCGCCTTTCACAACGTTCAACCTAACAATCTTGCCCGCGACTTCCGCTCCCAATCGAGCATGCCTATCGGGTGCTGTGCGACCATAAAGATCTATGGTTTTAAAGGTGGGGGATGAAGTGAATGTTTGAAAGGAAACCTTAGCCAGCGGAATTTCTGTCGCTTTTTTTGCTGGTGACTCTTCCGCTTGCCCCACTCCTAAACCAAGCCAAATCGACAACAGTACAACTAGAACCAGAGAAACCAACCACGGCTGCTTCAGTTCCTGAAAAAATGGAGAGTTAGAAAATAGAGTGGGCATAGCAAATCCTTTTGTCCGATGTGATTAAGGCGCGCTAATTAGCTTAACACCGTCATATGCAACATCCTGATGCACAGAGGTAACCTTAACAGACCCACAGCCAACGAAGTTGGACGCTATCGACAGTTTAAAAAATATGGCGTTTACTATAAAACAAATGAATGAAGTAGAGCTTAAATATAACCACCCAAATTAACCTTGGCGTACATGCCTAGAATAAGTCGACTTACTGTCTGTTTTGTATGGTGTATTTTTTACAAACAAAAACACCGAGCATTGGCTCGGCGTTTAAAATATTTCTAATGTAGCTTTCCGTTCAAGCTACCTTTCAGTGCACGCTAAACGCTAAATGATGCGCCACAACCACATGTTGTTGTCGCGTTCGGGTTGTTCACAAAGAAACGTGCGCCTTCTAGGCCTTCAGTGTAATCAACCATGCCGCCCATTAAGTACTGTAGGCTCATTGGGTCAACAACCAGCGTCACACCGCTATTTACAATGGTAGTGTCGCCATCATTTACTTTTTCATCAAATGTGAAGCCGTACTGGAAGCCACTACAACCGCCGCCTGTAATGTATACACGCAGTTTTAGCTCTGGGTTTTCTTCTTCAGCAATTAGCGTTTGTACGCGGGTAGCTGCTGCATCAGAAAAGGACAATGGGATATTTACTTCGCTCACGACAACCTCTCTTACCTGTGTCAAAAACAACATGATACAAATCTAAATCGAGACCATAGTTGTTGAGTATTTTCTTATATTCTGGTGATTATCTAATACCTGACTGAAACGTTCAAGTATTCACCACAGGATCGTTCCTTTTACTGCTGTAAACTCGCTAATATCTGACAATTAAAACGCGTAACCACACAAAACAACCAGATTCGGGTGATTATATCAGCGAAGGCATTCCTAGTTGGATTCCGGATAGGTACAATGCGTGCCAATTGGTCCGACAGTCAAAAGAGGATATATCAATGACCAAATCAGCAGAGCTGTACGAAAAAGCACAGCAAACTATTCCTGGTGGCGTAAACTCTCCAGTTCGAGCATTCAATGGCGTAGGTGGTTCTCCTATCTTCGTTGAACGCGCTGATGGCCCACTTATTTTTGATGCTGATGGTAAAGCATATATCGATTACGTTGGCTCTTGGGGTCCAATGATCCTTGGTCACAACCACGTTGTTATTCGTGACGCTGTTATTGCAGCAGCTCAACGCGGCCTTAGCTTCGGTGCTCCAACCGAAACTGAAATCAAGATGGCTGAACTTGTATCTGAGATGGTTCCATCAATGGAACAGCTGCGTATGGTGAGCTCAGGTACAGAAGCAACAATGAGTGCGATTCGTCTCGCTCGTGGCTTTACTGGTCGTGACAAAATCCTTAAGTTTGAAGGTTGTTACCACGGTCACGCAGACAGCCTACTTGTAAAAGCAGGTTCTGGCGCACTGACTTTAGGTCAACCAAGCTCTCCAGGCGTACCGGCTGATTTTGCGAAACTAACGCTAACTGCAACTTTCAATAATCTAGATTCAGTACGTGAAATCTTCGCAGCAAACAAAG
This sequence comes from Vibrio sp. 10N.286.46.A8, assembly GCF_041470165.1. Classification (NCBI taxonomy): domain Bacteria; kingdom Pseudomonadati; phylum Pseudomonadota; class Gammaproteobacteria; order Vibrionales; family Vibrionaceae; genus Vibrio; species Vibrio sp. 10N.286.46.A8. The sequence goes on along the minus strand of NZ_JBFRLX010000230.1, from coordinate 829 downwards.
GTGAGATCGCGTGTATCATCGTTGAGCCTGTCGCGGGCAACATGAACTGTATCCCACCAGTAGAAGGCTTCCACGAAGGTCTACGTGAGATCTGTGATCAAGAAGGTGCATTGCTAATCTTTGATGAAGTAATGACAGGTTTCCGCGTTGCTGAAGGTTGTGCTCAGGCTTACTACAACATCAAGCCAGACTTAACGTGTCTTGGTAAAGTGATTGGCGGCGGCATGCCAGTGGGTGCTTTTGGTGGTCGTAAAGACGTGATGCAATACATCGCACCAACGGGGCCTGTTTACCAAGCAGGTACGCTTTCAGGTAACCCTGTTGCAATGGCTGCTGGCTACGCATGTTTGAATCTTCTAAGAGAAGAAGGCAACGAAAAGCGTCTAGCGTCTAAAACTAAGCAGTTGGCAAATGGCTTCAAGCAACTTGCTGACAAGCACGGCATCCCTATGCTAGTTCACCAAGTTGGCGGTATGTTTGGTTTCTTCTTCACAGACCAAGAAACAGTGACCTGCTACGAAGATGTAACTAAGTGTGATGTAGAACGCTTCAAGCGCTTCTTCCATCTAATGTTAGATCACGGTGTTTACCTTGCACCTTCAGCATTCGAAGCAAGCTTTACTTCTCTTGCTCATGGTTCAAAAGAACTGGATGCAACACTAGAAGCTGCTGACCGCTCTCTTGCAATCATTGCTGCTGAAAGCAAATAATCGAAAGCACTTTATAAGTCGCTAACCGATTGAATTTAGGGCTGCATTAGATGCAGCCCTTTTTAGGGCGTGTTGATCTTTCGAGCTGATTTTTGCAGCGAGTTGCTGGGTATTTATAC
>NZ_JBFRLX010000229.1:0-4854 GCF_041470165.1 Vibrio sp. 10N.286.46.A8 | reverse complement strand
GTAGAGAACGTTATGAATATATAGGTTAATTATGAAGTACAACGCTGAACATATTGCTGATTTAAACCTCCTTCTTCAATTTGATGTAAGTAGCGCCGCTACTGGAATTAAAGTTCATCAAGAGGCTGCTCAAGAAACTCAAGACGCTGTTAAGCGCCTATTCGAAAAGAATCTTTGCACTCAGCCAGACGGTGGTTACCTAACAGATGAAGGTATCCAGATGGCAGAGCGCGCAGACAAGTTACTTCGCGTACTGAACTAAAACTCCACGGTTCTAGTAAAAACTCCACTCGCTTCGGCCGTGGAGTTTTTTCATTTTTGGGCAAAGGTTTGTTAGGCTTATTGTAAATTCGTCATTTGCAGTTGTGAGGAACACATGGCTTCTATATTTATTGTTGGTGCAGGATGGGTCGGTGCACCTTTATCTGAACATTTAGAAAAACATGATAACCAAGTCGTCGTGACGAAGACTACCCAAGAAGGCGCTGACGCTATTGGCAACGAACGCATTCCTTGTGAAGTATTCAGTTTTGATGCAATACAACCTGAACGCTCTATTGGCCAACTCTACTCACTCCTATTGGAAAACAATACTGAGATAGTGATTGGTAGCTTTCCTCCCGGCTTTAGAAAAGGCGCTGGTGTCGAGTACGCCGACTATTGGCAACAACTGACCAGGGCTTGCCAGAAGGCTAACGTGAAAAAGCTCATTATGGTCAGTTCGACGACGGTATACCCAACCAAGCCCGGAGTTCTGTACGAGCAAGACGCCTCACTCACTCTTTCTACCTCAGAAAACGAGCAAGCATCCGCATTTTCGGACAATGCACGCGTGATGCTGAAAGCTGAACAGCTGGTGATGGATTCCGGCATCGATTACACCATTCTTCGTTTCAGTGGATTAATTGGCCCGAACCGTCACCCATCGAGGTTTGCAAGTAAATTGAAGCAGGTTAGTACTCAAGCTCCTGCCAACATGCTTCACCTTGATGATGCGATTGGTGCGGTCGATTTCGCCATCAATCAACTGCACAATGAAATCGTAAATGTCACCACACCAAATACAGTGAGCAAGGCAGAGTTCTACGCAGCAGCATTAAAAAGTGCCAATAGCAGCGAGCCACTCCCTCCTATTGTCGATACCCCAGACAAGCTGATCTCTTCTAAAAAGATCCTCGGTTTAGGTTACTCGTTTAAATTCGATTCCACATTGGACGCTCTTTATGACTAAGCAATCCATAGCTAAGCAACCTGTAACAAAGAACTCAAAGGGTAAGCTATATCACTCGATCGACACCCTTTGGAACTTCATGTCGATGGGTCATGACATCACGCCTTCAGATTGTATATTTGTGCTGTGCAGTAACGATACTCGCGTTGCTGAATACGCTGCTGAGCTCTATCACCAAGGTGTGGCGCCTTATATCGTATTTTCTGGCGGTGTGGGACGCTTTACTGAAGGCAGTTTTGAACGCTCAGAGGCTGAAACATTCGCGGCTATCGCACGAGACGCTGGCGTACCTGACTCTGACATTATCATTGAGAAGCACGCGACAAACACTGGGGAAAATGTACGGTTTACCTACGAGCTACTGGATCAGCGAGGATTATCACCTAAACGGCTGACCCTAGTTCAGAAGCCCTTTATGGAGAAACGCACTTACGCAACGTTTGCTAAACAGTGGCCTGACGAAGTTACCGAGATTCAAGTCACTTCACAATGGCAAGACTGGGATGATTACTTTAACGAAGAGTTGCCGTTAGACATGGTGTTAGGTGCATTGATTGCTGATTATGAGCGAATCAAATCCTACCCCGCTCAGGGCTTTCAAATTGAGATGCCCATCCCTGACGACGTTGACCATGCCTATCAAGCATTGAAGAAGCTGGGTTTCGAATAAAACTTTAAGTCACGCAATACTCTTTTTCAGAAAACAAAAACGGTGGCACTTGGCCACCGTTTCTTATTCTAGCTATTACTTGAGCTTGTTGATTTCAGCTTTATTCACTTAAGAAGAATTAACCAAAGAGCTGCTTATTTACCTAACGCTTCTTTATAATGTAAACGGCAAGCCGAAACATATTGGTCATTGCCACCAATAGCGACTTGGTCACCTTCAGCAATTGCCACACCGTGCTCATCTGTACGAATTACCATATTGGCCTTACGGCCACAGTGGCAAATTGTTTTAAGTTCTACTAATTTGTCAGCCCAAGACAACAAGTAGCGGCTACCTTCAAATAATTCACCCAAGAAGTCAGTGCGCAAACCGTAACAAAGTACAGGGATGTGCAGCTTATCAACCACTTCTGTTAGTTGGTAAACCTGCTCTTTCGATAAGAACTGACACTCATCGATCAATACACAATGACGCTTTTCTTCTTCGTTGAGTTTTTGAATTGCCTCAAACATATTGGTGTCGTTTTTAAACAATTGAGCTTCAGATTGAAGACCAATTCGTGAACTCACTTTACCGATACCATAGCGATCATCTAATGCAGCCGTAAAAATCACTGGTGTCATACCACGTTCTTGGTAGTTGAATGAAGATTGAAGAAGCGTTGTTGATTTACCCGCGTTCATTGCCGAGTAATAAAAATACATCTGAGCCACAGAAATATTCCTGTTAATTAAAAGTTGAAGATAAAAAGGTGAAATTAGAGAATTTTTGCTAGAAAAAAGGGCTGAAAATCAGCCCTTTTTATAAGATTTACTTACGACGCCAAGTCGTACCTTCTGGACCATCTTCCAGAACAATACCTAGCTCGTTCAGCTTATCACGTGCAAGATCGGCATTTGCCCAATCCTTCGAAGCGCGAGAGTCATTACGTAGCTTAATTAGGCCTTCGATTTCAGCGACTTCGTCATCGTTACCTGCTGCATCGCCTTGCAAGAACGCTTCTGGATCTTGGTGAAGAATACCGATGATGTCTGCCAGTTCACGCATCAACGCACCTAGTGCACTTGCTTTTTCTATGCTTTCAGTCTTGATACGGTTGATTTCACGAGCCATTTCAAACAGCACTGAATAAGCTTCAGGTGTGTTGAAATCATCGTTCATCGCTGTAGAGAAACGAGTCACATACTCTTCACCACCAGCAGGGGCTGCGGTAACGTCTAGACCACGAAGTGATGTATAGAGACGTTCAAGTGATGCACGAGCCTGATTTAGGTTATCTTCGCTGTAGTTTAGTTGACTACGGTAGTGACCAGACATTAGGAAGTAACGAACTGTCTCTGCATCGTAATGCTGAAGTACGTCACGGATAGTGAAGAAGTTACCCAGTGACTTAGACATTTTTTCTCTGTCTACCATCACCATGCCACTGTGCATCCAAGTATTCACATACTGGGTGCCATGTGCACAGCAAGATTGTGCGATTTCGTTCTCGTGGTGCGGGAACTGTAGATCCGAACCACCACCATGAATATCGAAGTGATTGCCAAGAATAGACGAGTTCATTGCTGAACATTCAATGTGCCAACCTGGACGACCTGGACCCCATGGTGATTCCCATGTTGGTTCACCTGGCTTAGACATCTTCCAAACAACGAAATCTAGCGGGCTACGTTTTGCAGAGTCTATGTCAACACGAGCGCCAGCTTGAAGCTGATCAAGGTCTTGCTTAGAAAGCTTACCGTATTCTTCGAACTTCTTAACTTCGAACATTACGTCGCCGTTACTTGCAACATATGCGTAGCCACGTTCAATCAGCTTTTCAACAAGTTCGATGATTTCAGTGATGAATTCCGTTGCACGAGGTTCAACGTCTGGACGCTTCATGTTCAACGCATCGAAATCAGCGTGCATTTCGCCGATTAGACGCTCAGTCAGAGATTCACAAGACTCGCCGTTTTCGTTAGCGCGCTTGATGATTTTGTCATCAATATCTGTGATGTTACGAACGAAGTTCAAATCGTAACCAAGGTAACGAAGGTAACGAGTTACCACGTCAAATGAAACGAACGTACGGCCATGACCAATATGACAGAGATCGTATATGGTTACCCCACAGACATACATACCGACTTTGCCAGCTGTAATTGGTTTGAATTCCTCTTTCTGTCTTGTGAGCGTGTTATATATCTTCAGCATGATCTCTATCTATTTTATGGATTAATCAAAAATAAGATCGCAGTATAACAAGTCATACCTTAATAGGTAATCCCCCAAAGCAGGAATTACCTCAAACATCCGAGTTAAGTTAATGATTTGGTGATTTGAAAGTCCGCCAACATGCGCTAGAATTCGAACTTCATATTAAAAAGACAGTAAGGTAACAATCATGATCATCCTTCACACAAATTTTGGTGACATCAAAGTTCAACTTAACGAAGAAAAAGCACCAGAAACAAGCGCAAACTTCCTACAGTATTGCCGTGACGGTTTTTACGACAACACGCTATTCCACCGTGTTATCGATGGTTTCATGGTTCAAGGCGGCGGCATGACTTCTGGCCTTAAAGAAAAAACAACTCGCGCGACTATCAAGAACGAAGCAAACAACGGCCTAGCGAACAAAGTGGGTACGCTAGCAATGGCTCGTACTATGGAACCGCATTCAGCGAGCTCTCAGTTCTTCATCAACGTTAACGACAACTCTTTCCTAAACTTCCGTAGCGAAAGCCTAGACGGTTGGGGCTACTGTGTATTCGCAGAAGTTGTTGAAGGCATGGACATCGTAAACAAGATCAAAGGTGTTAGCACTGGTTCTATGGGTATGCACCAAGACGTACCTCTAGAAGAAGTGATCATCACTGGTACTACAATCGAAGCTTAATCACTTGCTTTCGATTAGGGCGTATTGACCTTTTGAGCTGATTTTTGCAGCGAGTTGCTGGGGATTTATACA
>NZ_JBFRLX010000228.1:0-12709 GCF_041470165.1 Vibrio sp. 10N.286.46.A8 | reverse complement strand
TATACCCATATGTAGGTTAATAACCCACATATGGGTCTTGTCCGTTCCTACGTGTTTTTAATAACTTTAAAATCCACATGTACTGCTCAGGTTTCGGATTAACAAAACCTTCAACGACTTCATTCATTGCCCTAGCGTCTTGATGTTCATCGCCGGATAACTCAATGGGTGCTTTGATTTCAATTTCGTATTTACCCGTCTCAATATTATAGTTGGCAAAGGTTGGAACGATCTTCGCTCGGCTTACTTTTGCTAGTTTTCCTAGTCCGGGCAAGGTTGCTTTTTCAGTCGCAAAGAAATCTGAGAATACACTTTGCTCTGGGCCATGGTCTTGATCTGGCAGGTAATATCCCAAGTAGCCATCTTTGACTGATTTGATAAAAGGCTTAATGCCTCCACTGCGATCATAAACTCGTCCGCCATACTGAACTCTTTGCTTGTGCATGAGCCAATCGGTCAGAGGGTTTTTCTGGCTATTTGCCATCGCAGAAACGGGCAAGCCTCTTGAAGCTAAAAGGATAGCCGGAATGTCGATGCACCAAGAGTGAGGTACGAGCAAAATAGCACTTTGATTGTCTTTTTGTAGCTGTTGTAAGTGTTCTAATCCAATGATTTCTGAGTGTTTTTCAAGCCAACGTTTACTGCGTAATGATATGGCAGGAAAACCAAGTAAAAAGGCGCCAGCAGTTGTTAGGCAATTGGTTAGAATGGTTTCACGCTCTTGAACAGACTTTTCTGGAAAACAAAGCGCGAGGTTTATACGTGCCTTTTGTACTGAGCCACGTTGCTTCTTCGCCATTTTTGTCGCCACGAATTTTGCTATGGCTACTCGAATCGAGTTTGGCAGCAAAGAAATGGGTAGACATAGGCATAGCCCGAGCCAAGTTCCCCAGTGTTTTGGTGATAAAAACGCACTGATGAATTTGGGGTTGTATGCTTTAGGATCGTAGTCGTCGCGTTGAGTTGTCACTGTAAACCTTTAACTGGCGATATATATTGAACAAGCTAACAGTATACCGTTAGCTTGTTTTCGGGAGAGTGTAATCTAGCGATTAACTGACTGCATGTACTCGCTGACGCCTTCAGCAACCGATTTAAATTGAACATCGCAACCGGCATTACGCAACTTAGTTAAATCAGCTTGAGTAAACTCTTGGTAAGCACCTTTCAAATGCTCAGGGAATGGGATAGTTTCAATCTCTCCCTTGCCGTGATGCTTAATCACCGCTTTTGCGACTTCTTCAAATGATTCGGCATTACCTGTACCTAGGTTGAAGATACCTGATACGCCATTTTTTAAGAACCACAGGTTTACGGCCGCAACATCACCAACATACACAAAATCACGCTTGAAGGTTTCGCTTCCTGCGAATAATTTCGGGTTTTCACCAGCGTTCATTTGATTGTTTAGGTGGAAAGCGACAGAAGCCATGCTGCCTTTGTGCTGTTCACGTGGACCGTAGACATTGAAGTATCGAAACCCAGTGATTTGAGAAAGCGTTTCGTTGTGTGCGGTTGCATCTGCAGTTAAGCGACGCACATAGTTATCAAATTGCTGTTTTGAATAGCCGTATACGTTTAGCGCGCCTTCGTACTGCGGCTCTTCAATAAAGGTATCGGTTTCACCATAAGTGGCAGCAGAAGAAGCATACAAGAACGGAATCTCGCGCTCGATACAGTAATGCAGCAACTCTTTCGAGTATTCGTAGTTGTTTAGCATCATGTATTTGCCATCCCACTCTGTGGTTGCTGAGCATGCACCTTCATGGAAAACAGCCTCAATGTGACCGAAATCATCGCCAGCCATAACTTGAGTTAGAAAGTCATCACGATCCATGTAATCGGTGATATCTAGGTCAACCAAGTTCTTAAATTTTTTGCCATCTTTTAAGTTGTCGACAACTAGAATATCGTTGTGGCCTGCTTCATTGAGCGCCTTAACAATATTGCTGCCAATCATGCCTGCACCACCAGTTACGATAATCATATTTCTTCCTACTTTTTTGAATACAAACTCACACGAGTATAGCAAGGAACAAACGAAGCGAGCTAGCGGAATAATTCTTTAATTCTAGTGTAATGTAGTGATGTTAATTGAGATATTCTATCCATTTTCGTCAGAGCTAATTCGACCAGATGTGAACAGGTCGATCTATCTGTTTAGTGGCGATATACTGAACCACTAAACGGATAGGGATCTAATTACTAATGAAAACACGTGACAAGATTGTTTACGCAGCTCTAGAGCTTTTTAATGAGCACGGCGAGCGTAGTATTACGACCAATCATATTGCTGAGCACATCGAAATCAGCCCAGGTAACCTCTACTACCACTTCCGCAACAAACAAGAAATTGTACGTGATATCTTTACTCTCTACTCGACTGAGTTACTTGAAAGGTTTACTCCGATTCAAGGGCAGCAAGAAAGCCTGACGCTACTAAAAAGCTACTTAGATTCAATCTTCACATTGATGTGGAAGTACCGATTCTTCTATGCGAACCTGCCTGAAATATTGTCTCGTGATGAAAAACTGCATCTTGATTACATGGCCGTTCAAGAAAAGCTGCAAACGAATCTTGTGGATATTATGAGAGCTTTTGTTGAGTTGAACTTGCTAAAAGCAACAGATACAGAAATGAAGTCGATGGTCACATCTCTCCACTTGATCGCATCGGGTTGGTTGGCGTATCAGTCGGCGATGTCTCCAAAATCTCAAATTACGGAGCAAGTTGTTCACCAAGGAATGCTGCAGATGATCGCAACCGTTAAACCGATTGCAACGACTCAAGGCTTTGAGCAACTGACATTGTTAGAAGATGGTGTAAGAACGCTGAACAGCAAATAAAAGCGAAGATGTGGGTAAGCGGTAAGTCGGATTCGGGTAACGAGAGCGGAAAAGCGCAGATTCGAGTGGTGGGATATAAATCGTGACGTCATTCCCTACAGCGAGGAACGAGCGTGATAGGGAATCTCTCTTTATCCTCGAGGGTAGCAATCTCAAGCGAGATTCCAGATATTTCGTCCCTCAATTCTGGAATGACTGAGTTTGATTAATGCGAATTCGGAAATTTTCAGCTCTTTGGGCTTGTTCTTCGCATCTCGGTTACTTATATCTCGTATCTGTTTTTACCTAACCAACCATCTTTTCGGGTTTTGAGCTTGGCTGTTTCTACGAATTTCAAAGTACAGCGATGGTCGGGTTTGTCCACCAGTGTCACCGGCGAGAGCTATCGCCTCACCCGCTTTAACCTTGTCACCTTCTTTCTTTAAAAGCGCTTGGTTAAAGCCATACAGTGTCATGTCGCCTTTACCGTGATCAAGCAGCACCACTAAGCCATACCCACGTAAATACTCTGCGAATACGACGGTGCCTGAGTAAACAGATTTTACCTGCTGACCGTATTTCGCTTTGATCACCATGCCTTTCCAATTTACTTGGCCAGTTTGGCGTGAGCCGTAGTTATGCAGAACTTTATCTTTGATTGGCCAAGGCAGTTTACCTTTACGTTTGGCTAAGCCATCCATAGGGACAGCATTGCGTCTCTCTCGTGCGGCTTTTTCTGCTTTCGCTATTTCGGCTTTTAGGCGAGTTTCATTACGTTGAAGTTCGGCTAAGTAATTTTTGTCGCCAGAGATGTTTTTCTTAATACTGCCGACAGTCTTTTTACGCTGTGTTTGGGTCTGCGATAGTTTGTTGCGCTTTGCTACCTGTTGATTTAACAGCGTTGCTATTTGTTCTTGCTCAAGTTGGCGTTGCTTATGGCTTTCTTCTAATTCAAGTTGAGTTTGTTCGATCGTTTTGATTGTTGCAGATCGCGCTTTGGCGAGGTGTTGGTAATAGTGACTAATGCGGTCCTCTTCAACGCCAGTATTTAAGATGTGAGAAGAGGCTTTGGCTCTGCTGGTCATGTAGTAAGTCTGAATCAGCTGCTCTAACTTGTCGGTATGGGCTTTTTTCTGTGCTGTAAGCGCTTTAATCTTATTATCTAAGCTAGCAACATTAGCATTGGCGGTATTGAGTTGTTTTTTACTTGTTTTAATGGCTTTTTCAAGCAAGGAGATAGAGAGCTCTTGTTGCTTGAGGTTTGCCTGTAAATTGTCGAGCTTCTTCTGTTGTGAGGATAGTGTTTTTTGTTGACGAGATATCTCACTCGACACACCTTTCAGCTCCCCTTTCGATGCGGCAAGTGGCGATGCAGAGAAAAGAACAGCGCAAAGGCTGGAAGATATCAAAAGAACAGTGCTAATTACTTGGACTGGTTTCATCATTATCGTCATGTTGCTCTTATTAGTTTTCAGCATCTGCTCTTAAGTCTTTCGTATCTCGGCTCATCGAACCTAGAATCAGCTCTTATATTCCATCACCATGAATGAAATTTTGCGAGCGACCATTGAAGCCTTGGTCCATATCTAAAGATGGTTTATCTGTTTTCGGTTTTCCGACAATTTTTGCAGGAACGCCTGCGACTGTTGTATGAGGTGGCACGGCTTGTAGTACCACAGAGCATGAACCAATCTTCGCGCCTTCACCTACTTCAATGTTGCCGAGTATTTTAGCACCAGCCCCAATCATCACACCTTCGCGAATCTTAGGGTGACGATCGCCGCCTTCTTTACCGGTACCACCAAGGGTCACGTCTTGAAGGATCGATACATCATTTTCGACTACTGCTGTTTCACCAATCACAATACCAGTAGCGTGATCGAGCATGATTGCTTTACCGATACGCGCGGCAGGGTGGATATCAACTTGGCAAGCGACTGAAATTTGGTTTTGTAGGTAAGTGGCAAGAGCAATGCGCCCTTGTTTCCACAACCAATTAGCTACTCGGTAACCTTGCAGAGCGTGGTAGCCTTTCAGATAAAGTAGAGGCATCGAGTACATCTCGACCGCAGGATCTCGATTTACCGTCGCGCAAATATCACAAGCTGCCGCATCGATAATAGATTGATCCTGTTTAAATGCTTGTTCAACCACTTCACGTACTGCCATTGCTGGCATTGAAGCCGTCTTTAGCTTGTTTGCTAGGATGTAGCTAAGGGCTGCACCTAAACTTTCATGGTTGATAATCGTGGCATGATAAAAACTCGCAAGCATAGGTTCTTGCTCCGACTGCTGTCGAGCTTCCTTCACAATGCATTGCCAAACTTTTTGTTGTTCACAGTGTTTCATTTTCCATCCATTCCTTTAAACCAGATACGCGTAGCGAGATGAGAGATACGAAGAGCTTAGAAAAGCCAATTAGCGTAAATGAGATTCCAGATACTTTGCTCCTCAATTCTGGAATGACGAACATTATATTAACGTCATCTTCAAGAGTGAGGAACGAGCGAGTTGGAGAACTTTGTTCGGGTAATTTACTTCATGCTATTCGCACCTTGATTGCCCATACCTCTAACTCTGTTCGTATCTCGTTTACTCGAATCTCTCTACTGCTCTTTTACCTTTCTGACTTCTTATCTCGTGCAAGCAGATCTTGTGCCGCTAGGTGTGCATCTTTCCCTTGATACAACACTTGATAAATCTGTTCAACAATGGGCATTTCAACGCCCATACGTTCTGATAGTAACCAAACTTCTTTGGTGTTGCGATAACCTTCCACTACTTGGCCAATTTCTTCTTGTGCTGTATCTACATCTTTACCTGCGCCAAGTGCCAAACCAAAGCGACGGTTACGTGATTGGTTATCAGTACAGGTTAGCACTAGGTCACCCAATCCAGCCATGCCCATGAAGGTTTCTGGTTGCGCACCAAGAGCTGCGCCTAGTCGACTCATCTCAGCTAGACCGCGAGTGATAAGTGCAGTACGTGCATTGGCACCAAAACCAATACCATCCGACATGCCAGCACCAATTGCGATGACATTTTTCACTGCTCCGCCAAGTTGCATGCCAATGAAATCTGAGTTTGCGTATACGCGGAATGTTTTGCCGCAGTGGATTTTTTCTTGAAGCTCTTCTAGGAACATTTCATCAGGCGAAGCTACAGAGATAGCCGTCGGCATGCCCATCGCTAACTCTTTGGCGAAGGTAGGCCCTGATAGAACAGCCAACGAGTAACCATCACCAAGCACATCGTGCGCGACATCTTTTAGCAGGCGACCAGTTTCCGGTTCTAAACCTTTAGTAGCCCAGCAGATACGAGAACAATCTGTTAAGTGAGGCTTAAGGCTATTTAAAACGATACCAAATACGTGGCTAGGGACGACAACAAGAAGATCACGACTTGCTGTTACTGCCTTCTCAAGATCCGACTCGATGATTAGGCTTTCTGGGAAGTCGATATTCGGTAGAAACTCATTATTTGCGCGCTCGGATTCGAGGCGAGCCATGTGAACAGGATCATGCCCCCACAGAACAACGTTTGCACCGTTACGCGCTAGAGAGATAGCTAAAGATGTTCCGTAAGAACCTGCGCCAATTACTGTCATGGCGATCTCTTTGCCGTAAGCGTTTGTCGAGATTGTCGGGCGAGTTGTTTCTGTCATGCTTCCACCTAAAAATAATGAGGGAAATCGAAGAGTTCTGGAAAAGCTTTCCACTAAAATCAGAGGAGCTTTCAATTTTAGTACAGTGTCAAGAAAAAATGCACATCGCAGAAGTTGCGATGTGCATTTAAAAGCTAACTAGCGCTTGAATCGTTGGAGTTAAGTTCTACTTTGAGACTTAAGCCTGTTCGCCTTCAGCTTGCTGAGCTTGGTTCTGTAGGTAGTTCATGAACAAAGCATCAAAGTTAACTGGTGCTAGGTTCAGTTGTGGGAACGTACCTTTAACCACTAGGCTAGAAATTGTTTCACGAGCGTATGGGAACAGGATGTTCGGGCAGAATGCACCTAGGCAATGAGCTAGTTGGCCAGCTTCCATTTCGCTTGCAGAGAAGATGCCGCCTTGTTGAACTTCACAAAGGAATGCAGTGTCTTCTGCGTTTTTAACTGTAACCGTTAGACGTAGGATGACTTCGTACACGCCTTCGCCAAGTTCACGGCTTTGAGTGTCTAGGTCCAGTTTTACATCTGGGTTCCACTCTTTTTGAAACATGTCTGGAGAGTTTGGCGCTTCGAAAGATACGTCTTTTAGGAAGATACGTTGGATTGCGAAGTTCTGTTGTGCGTCTTGTTGTGCTGCTTCAGCCATTTTCTTGTCCTTAAAAATTTATAATTAGGTTTCGTTCGCCATCTCTGTTGAACAAAACCTTAAAGTCATATTCGTTTAGTTAGGTCAGCTTACCTTTAACTACTTTTTACCTTTCACCAAAGGTAGGTTAGCTTCGCTCCAAGCTACTAAGCCGCTTTTCAGCACGCTTACGTTTTCAAAACCAGCTTTAACCAGTAGGTTAGCGCTTTCTTGAGCTGTTTGACCTGTCTTACATACTACGATGATTGGGTCGGCTTTGTGGCTTTCAAGGCTACCAAAGCTATTTGCTTTGATATCTGACGGCAAAATGTGAACTGCGTCAGTAATATGGCCCTTTTTGAACTCATCTTTAGTACGAATATCAACCACAACACCGTTTTCACGGTTAATCATGTGTGTGGTTTGCGCAGCCGTGATCTCTTTGTAAGCTGCGTTTGATGTCTTGATAACGTTCGCAATGATGGCAACAACCAAGCCGATCCATACGATGGCTAAAATCATATTCTCTTGAACAAATGGAACTAACTCTTGCATATCTTGAACTCTTATTCGTTATTGGGCGAAAAATTATAGGGTAGGAGTATAGCGAGATTTGGAGTTTGGTGTACATAGGATTATCAAACTTTGAACTCTCTCAGGAGCAAAGTTTAACGATTTTTTTTGATTATATTTCCCGTTACATAGATAATAGCTGTATTTACATTTTTAGTTTTAAATGCGCAGTGTGGTTTTCGCTTATTGACCAAAGGGCGGTAGCGTGCCTGATAGTAGTGCTACTGCGTGTTGGTCTGTTGATTATCAAGGTTTATTTTAGGAGTTTTTGTGAAGATATTAGTCACCGGTGGTGCTGGTTTTATTGGCTCAGCAGTTATACGTCACATTATAAATAATACAACGAACAGTGTGGTAAATGTTGATAAACTCACTTATGCAGGTAATTTAGAATCTCTTATAGAAGTAGATTCGAATGGACGTTACGCGTTCGAGCAAGTGGATATCTGTAATCGTTCAGAGCTTGACCGAGTGTTCTCTGAGCACAAACCGGATGCTGTCATGCATCTAGCTGCTGAGTCACATGTTGATCGCTCTATTACCGGCCCTGCAGCGTTTATCGAAACCAATATTGTCGGCACTTATACTTTGCTAGAAGCGACACGCGAATATTGGAATAAGCTTGAAGAGGGTGCAAAAGCAGAATTTCGTTTTCACCATATCTCGACTGATGAAGTGTATGGCGACCTTCCGCATCCGGATGAAGTTCCAGAAGGGACTGAGCTGCCAATGTTCTTGGAAACAACCTCGTATGAACCATCAAGTCCATACTCTGCTTCAAAAGCATCAAGTGATCACTTAGTACGCGCATGGTTACGTACTTACGATCTCCCTACCATCGTAACCAATTGCTCTAACAACTATGGTCCTTACCATTTTCCTGAAAAATTGATCCCATTAGTCATTTTGAATGCTTTAGAAGGAAAAGACCTTCCTATCTATGGTAAAGGCGATCAAATTCGTGATTGGTTGTTTGTTGAAGATCATGCACGGGCACTCTACAAAGTAGTGTCTGAAGGTCAAGTCGGGGAGACATACAATATTGGTGGCCACAACGAGAAGAAAAACCTCGAAGTCGTAAACACTATTTGTGACATCTTAGATACTTTAGTACCGAAAGAGTCAGCGTATGCAGAACAAATTACCTATGTTCAAGACCGCCCTGGTCATGACCGCCGTTACGCCATTGACTCATCTAAAATGCAGCGTGAGTTAGGTTGGACACCCGAGGAGACGTTTGAAACAGGTCTTCGTAAAACGGTGCAATGGTATCTAGACAATTCAGCGTGGTGTCAAAATGTACAAGATGGTAGTTACCAACGTGAGCGTTTAGGCGTAGAAAAAACTGAATCAAAGGGAAGTAAATAATGAAAGGTATTGTTCTAGCTGGTGGTTCAGGCACTCGTTTGTACCCATTGACTCGTGGCGTATCAAAGCAACTCTTGCCGATCTACGACAAACCAATGGTGTTTTACCCAATTTCTACATTGATGTTAGCTGGAATCAAAGACATCTTGATTATCACGACTCCAGAAGATAATGCAGGTTTTAAGCGCTTGCTTGGTGATGGTTCTGATTTTGGTATTAATCTTGAGTATGCGATTCAACCAAGTCCAGATGGTTTAGCACAAGCTTTCATTATAGGTGAAGATTTCATTGGTGATGATTCTGTTTGTTTAGTACTCGGCGACAATATCTTCTATGGACAATCATTTAGTGACACTTTAAAAAATGCTGCCAGCCGTGAAAGTGGTGCGACTGTTTTTGGCTACCAAGTCAAAGACCCAGAGCGTTTTGGTGTGGTCGAATTTGATGAAGAGATGAAAGCCATTTCGATTGAAGAAAAGCCGGCAACACCAAAATCCAATTACGCAGTAACGGGTTTGTATTTCTACGATAATCGCGTGGTGGAAATGGCCAAGCAAGTGAAGCCCTCTCATCGTGGTGAGTTAGAAATTACCACGCTAAATGAAATGTACTTAAACGATGGTTCACTGAATGTGGAATTATTAGGTCGCGGTTTTGCGTGGCTAGATACCGGTACGCATGAAAGCCTACACGAAGCCTCTTCTTTCGTCCAAACGATTGAAAATGTCCAAGGTTTGAAAGTCGCATGTTTAGAAGAAATCGCTTGGCGTAACGGTTGGTTGAGTGATGAACAAGTTCTGACTCTAGCTAAACCAATGATGAAAAATGAATATGGTCAGTACTTAACGCGCCTAGTTAGTGAATCTCAAAAGAGGGCTGATGCTTAATGCGTGTATTAATTACCGGTTGTCATGGTCAAGTGGGCTCTTGTCTAACTAAACAATTAGCTAACAATGAAAATATAGCAGTATTAGCTCTTGATAGAGAGCATCTTGATATTACTAGTCAAGACGCCGTTAATGCTACGGTGGCTGAGTTTGAGCCTAGCATCATTATTAATGCAGCGGCACATACAGCGGTTGATAAGGCTGAAGAGGAGGTTGACCTTTCTTACGCGATAAACCGTGATGGCCCCAAATACCTCGCACAAGCAGCGCAGAGCGTTGGTGCTGCAATGCTGCATATCTCGACCGATTATGTATTTGAAGGCAATAAAACGGGCGAGTATGTGGAAACGGATGCGACAAACCCGCAAGGGGTTTACGGTAAAAGTAAGCTCGCTGGTGAAATCGCCGTTGCCGAGGCGTGTGATAAACATATTATCCTTCGTACTGCATGGGTATTTGGTGAGCACGGTAATAATTTCGTGAAAACAATGCTGCGTTTAGGTCAGACTAGAGATGCATTGAGTATTGTCGGTGACCAGTTTGGTGGGCCAACCTATGCGGGTGATATTGCGAGTGTATTGATTCAAATCGCGAAACGTATTATTCAGGAAAGTAAGGTTGAATATGGTGTTTACCATTACTCGGGCTTACCTCATGTGAGTTGGTTTGATTTTGCAGATGCTATTTTTGATGTTGCCGTTGAGCAAAAGGTGCTTGCGAAAAAACCGAGCTTAACGAGTATAACGACAGAACAATATCCAACCCCAGCGAGCCGCCCAAGTAATTCTCGGTTGAGTAATGGAAAAATCACCCAAGCTTTCTCAGTTGAACCGAGTGATTGGAATTCTGCATTGAACGATATTCAAGTGTATACAGGATAAGATAATGAAAGTGACAGATACTCGTATCCCTGATGTGAAAATTATTGAACCTAGTGTGTTTGGTGATGAGCGTGGTTTCTTTATGGAAACTTGGAGCCAAAAAAAATTTGAAGAGCTCGTTACCGGTAAGCCAACATCATTTGTTCAAGATAACCACTCCAAATCTAAAAAAGGTATTTTACGTGGCTTGCATTACCAAACCCAAAATACCCAAGGCAAACTAGTAAGAGTTGTGTCCGGTGAAGTTTTTGATGTGGCCGTTGATATTCGAAAAGGCTCACCGACTTTTGGGCAGTGGGTGGGGGAACTATTGTCTGCTGAAAATAAACGTCAATTATGGGTGCCGGAAGGTTTTGCGCATGGCTTCTATGTGACAAGTGATGAAGCTGAATTCGTATATAAATGTACTGATTACTATAACCCGAAATCAGAGGTTTCAATCGTGTGGAATGATCCTGATATTAGTGTTGAGTGGCCACTTGTCGAAGGTGAAGCCTGCAATATCAAGTTATCTGAAAAGGATCGGCTTGGTATTTTATTAAAGGACTTCTAGATAAATAGCTAGGACCGATTGAATAGTCACGTTATCATGAATAATGCATTGTTAAAGTTAATTATGCTATTTTTCATTTTTTAAAATTAATTAATAGTTGGGCAATAATGATTGTATTTAATAAACCTAAATTGGCAGGAAATGAATTAGAGTATATTAAGAAAGCTATTGAAAATGGGAAGCTTGCAGGCGACGGGCCCTTTACAAAACTTTGTGAGTCAAAATTAACTAGCCTGATTGGTTGTAAGGCAACATTATTAACTCATTCGTGTACTGCTGCGTTGGAGATGGCTGCTCTACTATTAGATCTAAAACCTGGTGACGAAGTCATTATGCCATCTTATACTTTTGTATCTACTGCTAACGCTGTTGTTCTTAGAGGAGCAACGCCTGTATTTGTTGATATAAGATCAGATACCTTAAATATCGATGAGGGTTTGATTGAGTCGGCAATAACACAAAAAACCAAAGCTATTTTTGTAGTGCATTATGCTGGTGTAATATGCAACATGGATGCAATTTCCCGCTTAGCGAAAGCGTACAATCTCTACGTGGTAGAAGATGCAGCTCAAGCTCTTTCTTCATCCTTAGGAAGTCAGCCAGCAGGCAGTTTTGGTGACTTGTCGTGCTTTAGTTTCCATGAAACTAAAAATATAATATCTGGAGAAGGTGGATGCCTCGCGATCAATAATGAAGCATTTATAGAACGGGCTGAAATTATTAGAGAGAAAGGTACTAATCGTAAGAGTTTCTTCAAAGGTGAAGTTGATAAGTATACATGGGCAGACCTTGGTTCTTCATTCGTTCCTAGCGAGTTGATGGCTGCATTTTTATATGCGCAGTTGGAATCTGTAGATATGATACAGAATGACCGAATGACTTGTTGGAATAACTATAATGAACGGTTTTCAAGTATTATAGAGTATGGATTTAAATTACCGTCAATACCAATGTCAAATAGCCACAATGCCCACCTATTTTATATTTTGGCTGAGAATAATGAAATTAGAGACCGATTAATTGCAGAGTTGAAAAGATTGGGTATTACCTGTCCATTTCATTACGTACCTTTACACCTATCTCCAGCAGGAGAAAAATATGGAAGAAAAGGTTCAGAACTTACGGTAACAGAAAATATATCTTCAAGACTTATACGTTTTCCTCTATATCCAGGCGTGTCAGATGTGCAAGAAAAAATAGTTAAAGAAACCATTAATATAATAAAAGAAATCAAGTAGAAGTTATCATCTCTTAACTCTAAAAGAATCATTATGACTCAGACAATTAAAAAAGAAATAAAACTATCTATTGTAATCCCCGTTTATAATAGTC
>NZ_JBFRLX010000227.1:0-1105 GCF_041470165.1 Vibrio sp. 10N.286.46.A8 | reverse complement strand
AGAGAAAGAAGGCATCAACTGTAACCTAACGCTTCTATTCTCTTTCGCTCAAGCTCGTGCTTGCGCTGAAGCTGGCGTATTCCTAATCTCTCCTTTCGTTGGTCGCATCATGGACTGGTACAAAGCGAAAGAAGGTCGCGATTTCGAAGCTTCAGAAGATCCAGGCGTAATCTCTGTTTCAGACATCTACAACTACTACAAAGAGCACGGCTACAAGACTGTTGTTATGGGTGCAAGCTTCCGTAACATCGGTGAGATCCTTGAACTTGCTGGCTGTGACCGTCTAACTATCGCACCTCAACTTCTAGCTGACCTAGAAGCAGCTGAAGGCGAAGTAGTAGAGAAGCTAATCGACTCTAACGGTACTAAAGAGCGTCCTGCTGCAATGACTCACGCTGAGTTCCTATGGGATCACAACCAAGACCCAATGGCTGTAGAGAAGCTAGCTGAAGGCATCCGCAACTTCGCAGTTGATCAAGGTAAACTTGAAGACATGATCGCAGCTAAGCTGTAATCACTACGTAATAAATAAGAGGAACGAATTTCGTTCCTCTTTTACATCTGTCCACAAATTATTAATTTCGAATCAATTTTGGAAGCAATTATGAACCGCAAACATCTAGCTAACGCTATTCGTGCTCTAAGCATGGACGGCGTACAACAAGCAAACTCTGGTCACCCTGGCGCACCTATGGGTATGGCTGACATCGCTGAAGTACTTTGGCGTTCTCACCTGAACCATAACCCATCAAACCCAGAGTGGGCTGACCGCGACCGTTTTATCCTGTCTAACGGCCACGGCTCAATGCTGATCTACTCTCTGCTTCACCTAGCAGGTTACGAGCTTTCAATTGAAGATCTTAAGAACTTCCGTCAACTGCACTCTAAGACTCCAGGTCACCCAGAATACGGTTACGCACCAGGTATCGAGACGACTACAGGTCCTCTAGGTCAAGGCATCACCAACGCTGTTGGTATGGCGATGGCTGAGAAAGCACTTGCGGCACAGTTCAACAAAGAAGGCCACGACATCGTAGACCACTACACTTATGCATTCATGGGTGATGGCTGTCTGATGGAAGGTATCTCTCACGAAGCATGTTCT
>NZ_JBFRLX010000226.1:0-13881 GCF_041470165.1 Vibrio sp. 10N.286.46.A8 | reverse complement strand
ATACATTTCATATTCTCTTTTAGTCTAAAAGTAGCTAATTAATGAAGCTTTATATTTAGATTAGAAGTACCACAAAAAAGTGCAAGTAAATGGCAAAAAAATCCTAACCAAATATATCTCTCACCTCTAGATTTACTTTACAGGCAAACAAAGCCTGATACGTAAATCAAGGAGAGGTTCTCATGGATAAGTTTTTGAATAATTGTAAAGAATTCATGAAAGATGAAGAAGGGTTGACTGTTATCGAGTATGTAATTGGTGCAGCGTTACTGGTATTAGGCTTGACCACTATATTTACTGGTTTTGGGGCAGCCCTATCCGCTAAGCTTAATAACATCATTAACAGTATTTAATGATTACTGCCATGGTTGCTCGGAGAGTGAGAAAGCAAAAGGGGTTAACGACTATTGAGTATGTCATTGGTGCTGCCTCGCTCATAATTTTTGTCGGGCTAATTTTCTCTGGAATGGCTACGACATTAGTGAGTAAATTTCAAAGTATTATATCGAGCGTATGAATTGAAATTATGATTAATGAGCCTTCTGTTTTTTGGGCATTGCTAATTGCTGTATCGGTATACGATGTTGAGAAACATCGTATACCAAACAAAATATTGATTCTTTTTTTGTTTTTCTATTTTTTATCAATGTTCAACAGCAGTTACACCTTTGATAGTTTCTTAATGTCTTTATTTGGGTCGGTCGTATTCTTTTGTTTTGGATTGCTATTCTATTTTTTAAGAGCAATGTCTGCAGGGGATGTGAAGTTATTAGGTGTTGTAGGAATGTATTTGGGGTGGGGACAATTACTCGATGCATCGTACTTTATCTTGGTTTCTTCTGGAGTTGTTGGGGTTTTCTACCTGCTATACAACCTCTCCAACTCGAGCTGTTTTAGTATTAAAAGCTATTTTGAAAATAAGATAATTGTGCTTGGTGGAGCTGCACCAGTCATTGATAAAACAGCTAATTTACATACTCGGTATTCAAATAAAGTAACGATGCCTTTTGCTCCTTCTGTTGTTATAGGGTTAGCGATGTATAGCTACTTTACTTAAATCGGTTGTTGGTTAGCTTTGTGGGAGACATAATATATGGATATTATAGGGCGTACTGCTCCAACAACCTTGAAGCCACAAATTTCAGCCCCAATCGTCCCTACATCTCTTGATATGTTGGGTGTTCCTGAAGTCGTTATTGAAAATCTCGTACTTAAGCATTTGTCAGCTTACCCAAAATCGGATGTTTTAGAGCTTTCTAATTATTTATGTGTTGTGACTCATATCGTGGAAAGTGCTTTAGCCGTTTTAAGAAAGAAGTCATTAATCGAGGTATTTCAGCCTACTTCTGATATTTCCCTCTCATCTGTGTCACATAGTCATGTTCGTTATTCACTATCAGAAAAAGGGCTTGAAGAAGCGGATCTTGCTTTCAAGCGTGATGCCTATTTAGGCCCCGCACCGGTTTCGCTTACCCAATATAATGAGGTGGTAAAACAACAAGACTTGAGAGCTGAGTTAGTAACTCGGCCACATGTCGAGGCGGCACTGAATGATGTATATGGTGTCGAAAAAATGATTTCAGTACTTGGGCCAGCAATCAATTCGGGACGTGCTTTGTTGTTGTATGGACATGCAGGAACGGGTAAAACATTTGTCGCGAGCCGTATTGTGAATGCTTTACATACCTCTGTATTTATCCCTTATGCTGTCTATGCTCTGGGTAACATTATCAAGGTGTTTTCGGCGCAACATCATAAACCGTTGGATAGTAACGGCAGCGATCAAAGTATTTCCCTCAAAGATCAGTACGACAAGCGTTGGCTTAATTGTGAAAGACCCAATATCCAGGTTGGGGGAGAACTGACGATGGATATGCTTGAAGTCAATCACTCAGAGAATAGTCGAGTCTGGTTAGCTCCAGTTCAAATGATGGCAAACAATGGTATTTTTATCATTGATGACCTTGGTCGTCAGCCCATGCCTGTGGATGCGCTTCTTAACCGTTGGATAGTACCGATGGAGTACTCATTCGATTATTTGTCGCTGCCTAATGGTCAGCAGATAACGATGCCATTTGTATTAACGCTTGCCTTCTCTACCAATCTAAATCCCAAGAAAATAAGCGACCCTGCCTTTTTGCGTCGTTTAGGTTACAAGATTGAATTCAAGCCACTTAACCAACGAGACTATGAAGCTTTATGGATGAGCGTCGTTGCTGATAGAGAGGTAGAGCTTCAAGATGGATTCTTTGAGCGTTTGTCTCAAATGCACACGCTTCTTAAGGTGCCACTTTTCCCATGTTTACCGAAAGATCTCGTTGGTATAAGCAAAGATATTCTTTCGTTTGAACAACTCCCGCCTGTTATTACCTTCGATATTCTTTCCATGGCATGGGAAGTCTATTTTACCTCTGATGGACACGAGGAAGAAAATAATGAATAAGAGTCAAGTTTTCCTACTGTTTTTACTGTCCGTAGTATTTGGCTTAGCGGCTGTATTTTTTGCTAAGCAGTGGATGGAAGATCAAGTTCAACCAACCGTTGAAGTTGAAACTGTGGAGCGTCATCCAGTCGTGGTGGCATCACAAGAAATTGAAGCTGGAACCATTATTGAGGAGCAGTTCTTAGCGACAAAGTTGATGGAAGTTGATTGGATTAATGAAAATAATTTTTCCGATGCTTCTGAATTGGTTGGCAAAGTGGTGGCCAATACTATTTATGCTGGAGAAGTGCTTCATAAAATGCGTTTTACTATTCCAGGAGAAGGCTCAACGCTTGCTGCATTAATACCTGAGAATAAACGTGCGGTAACAATACGAGTGGATGACGTTATTGGTGTGGCTGGTTTTCTATTACCAGGTAATAAAGTTGACATACTTAGCACTGTTTCTTACAGCAAAAACTCAGCAGCAACTCGTACCGTGTTGAAAGATATCAAGGTATTGGCAGTAGACCAAACGGCAAAAACGAATGAAAACAGTCCTATTATCGTACGAGCTGTGACATTAGAGGTTTCACCTAAAGATGCTGAAAAACTTTTAACAGCGAAGAGTAAAGGCAGTATTCAACTGACACTGAGAAACCCTCATGAAGTTGAGAAAAAGGTTGTTCGTCGATACGTACCTAAGCCGAGTGTGACGATCATTAAAGGTACTCAAGCATCTAGTGTTCGCGTCAAGGATTGAGGTGAGTTATGAAAATAATAATAACGTGTATTTTGAGCTTTGTTTGTTTCTCTACACTGAGCTTTGCTGCTCTACAAACGGGTAAAACGGTAACGGTTCCTCATCACAAATCAACACATGTGGTGTTGTCAGGGAAAGCGAGCAAAGTGTCGCTTGGTGATCCTGATGTACTTGATATTGTGATGTTGAAATCGAGCGAGCTGTTTTTAATCGGAAAAAAATTAGGTGCTACTAACCTAATGGCGTGGGACTCCCGTGGCCAGCTGATTGAATCGATCAACATCGAAGTCACTCATGATCTTAATAGCTTAAAAGCGAAGTTATATGAGTTTCTTCCTGATGAAACTATTGAGGTGCACAGTGCTCAGAATCGCTTGCTGCTGAGTGGGCAGGTGAGTAATCAGCAACAAATGAATGTAGCGATGCGAATAGCAGAAACCTACTCTTCGGGTGAAACAGCTGATGAATCGAAGGAAAGTGGTAGCGAGCAAGCTGCAGCGACAGGTGTTATCAACTTGATGTCTATTGGCGGTGCTCAACAAGTTATGTTGGAAGTGACGGTTGCCGAGGTTCAAAGAAGCTTGGTGAGAAAATTTGATGCAAACTTTCACTTCTTCCAAACGAGCGGATCGAATATTTCTTGGGGGGCGTCGTCAGTTCCTGCTGGTGTTCTAGGGGCTACGCCAATCTTTGATATTCCAACCTCTACTGATTACGGCATTTTAGGCTCGTTTATTGATAGTAATACCCTGTTTACATTCGCCCTGGATGTAGCCAAACAGAATGGTGTGGCGAAAGTATTAGCTGAGCCTAACTTAACGGCATTAAGTGGCTCCAAAGCTGAGTTTTTAGCGGGTGGTGAATTCCCTATCCCTGTGCCAGATGAAGATGGCATTACGATTGAATATAAAGAGTATGGAGTTGGATTGAAATTTATCCCAACGGTTCTGAGTGATAAAAAGATCAATCTAAACTTGGCTGTTGATGTGAGTGAAATTGCCAATAGCAGCTCGTTAACGATTGACCCAGGAACAACCAATGCGACCTACTTTATCCCACCAATTACTCGTCGAAGCGCGTCATCGACGCTTGAGCTAGCCGACGGACAAACTATTGGTATTGCTGGGTTGCTCAGCGAGAATGTTAGGGATGTGAGTAACAAAATGCCGGGTATTGGTGATGTCCCCATCTTAGGGCAACTCTTTAATAGTCAAGAGTATGTATCTGGTGAAACAGAACTTGTCATTCTTGTCACCCCTCGACTTGCGAGTCCTATTGACCGAAGTAAAGTAACGTTACCAACAGACGCCTTTGTTGATCCGAATGATCTGGAATATTACTTATTAGGTCGAAGCGCTTATATCGCTGAACCGTCTGAATCGGATTCAGAGCAATCTCAAGCTTCACAGGGAATATCACCAACAGATGGTGGTAGCGAAGGCTCATTTGGACATGATTTATAAGGAGATAGATATGATTAGAATAATGATGGTCTTTCTCGTAATGGTGTTAGTTGGCTGTGCTAATGATGCTCGTTTAGGGCATTCGGTAGCACTCGTAAAAACAGAACAAACGTATAACCCTAATGCGACCCAAGAGAATTTACTCGTGGTACCGGATGGTACAGGGGAGCGGATGCAGACTGGTTACGATAGATATGTAGGCAGAGGTGAAAACGAACTGTCTGGAAGTAGTAGCCAGATCTTAGAAGAATTTAACTAAATCTGGAGGTACTCATATGTTGTATCGAGTATCAAAAAGTCCCAGAAAACAGCAAGGCTTAGTTGTCGTATTAGTTACCGCTGCTCTGCTTGTTTTCTTAGCTGTGTCAGCGTTGGCTGTAGATGTTAACCATATGCTGGTTAATAAAACACGCTTACAAAATGCCGTAGATTCAGCGGCGTTAGCTGCAGCAACCATACTGGACAATAGTAAAGACAAAGATGCGGTGGATGCTGAAATAGGCACTGCGTTAAATGCAATGGCAGCGTCAACAGGGAATCATGAGATTGATTTTACCACCGCTTCCATAAACATTGATTACTCTAACGATCCTCAGGATTTTACTGGAACAGCCACCTTCGGTGATGACGATGATGTATATGTACGCGTTCGAGTAGATTCGTTGGATATGGATGAGTTCTTTATTCAAATGTTTGGACTAGTAAAAGAGGTTTCAGCAAGTGCCGTCGCTGGGCCAAGCTCCGGGCAAGAGGTTGTCAATAACGTTGTGCCTATTGGGGTTTGCATTGGTGACGGAACTTCGGACAACGACGTCGATCCTGAAGATGGATATCATGACGTTACTGGCGATGCAATAACGAGCGTGTTTGGTTATGAAGTCGGGACTGTCCATGCATTGAAGGTGGGTGACAGTAGCTTATCTGAAATGGGTAACGGTAATTATCATTTATTAGACTTTGGGTCTGGTGGTAAGGCTATAAAAGAGGGGTTAGGTGGTAGTTATGACCAACCCGTTAAAATTGGTGAAGATATCACGACCAAACCTGGCGGCACGGTTGGCCCAACAGGCGATGGCTTGAATACTCGTTTTGGCGATTATGGTGGTGGCTTAACGGCATCTGATTACCCTTCTGACTACGTAACTACAGAGCCTAGCGATGAGATTACGATTGATGCAAGTACAGGGGATATCGATTTTGATGGTACTTATACCTATGCGCAATATGAAGCTGATACCAACGCATGTATAGCAAGTAATGGTTCAGGGTGCGCAGCAAATGGTGTCGCTTGGCGTCGTATTTTACCGATACCTATGGTGGATTGCACAGGTAAAAGTGGCGGTGCCACTGACTTTACTGTGAATAAAATTGGTTGTTTTTTCTTGTTGCAAAAAGCACCAACTAATAACTCAGGTACACCAGCCGTCTTTGGTGAGTTCATTCACTCCTGTAGTGTGGTTGGTGGTTCAGGTAGTACAGAATCAACAACGGAAGGAACTTATAAGATAGTTTTGTATAAGGATCCTGATAGTGGGGAGTCTTGATTATGAAACCTTTAATTAAATCTAATCGTGGCTTTGCTGCTATCGAGATGGTAATCGCGACTCCAGTATTGCTGTTTTTCCTTATATTAGTGCTTGAACTGGGCAATATGATGATTCACTACAATGTGATATCTAAATCCGTTCAAAATGGCGCCCGCTATGCGGTTAGTGAAGTCTATGGAACCCAAGGTGGAACGCTGGCTCCGTCGTCAGAAATACAGAATGTGGTGGTTTATGGTCAAAATACAGCTGGAACGGCGATATTGTCGAATTTAGTTGTTTCTGACGTGACAATTAGCCCACCGAATACAGATAGCTATGTACGTGTGAGTGTGACCTACAATTATATTCCTCACTTTGTGTCGATCCCGTTTTCTTCGGCGAGCTTTTCTATTCCGATTAGTGTCTCTTCGATAATGAGGGTGTTGTGATGAAACGGTACAAAGGGCGTATTAAAGGCATCGCTATTATCGAATTTACCATAGTGTCTTGGCTAGTCTTTCTCTTGGTCTTCCTTATTTTAGCGCTGGGTGCTTACATATTTTCGCTTCAAATGGTCAGTGAAGCGACCAGAAAGGCAGCAAGGTTAGCCACGGTTTGCTACGTTGCTGATAGGGACAATATCGCGGGAATGGTTGTTGCTGATCTCCCTCTTGTTGGTTTTACCGCGGCGAATTTGGAAGTTGCATATTTAGATGTGAATGGGAATGAAATTACATCTGGTTATGATACGGATCCTGTCTTTAGTAGCATTAAATTTGTAAGGGCACGAGCGACAGGGTACGGAATTCAATTAATTGATAATTTGAGTTTTTTAGGTACGAGTGGTTACTTGGCTGCTCCCTCATTTGAAACCATCTTACCTGCAGAAAGTTTAGGTGTGGTAAGGGCGGACTCCGAAACTCGGAATCGGTGTCCATAAGTTATTTTATACAGGAGTAGCGGTATGGGGGAAGCGATCAAAATCACGCCTAATGAGAACGATATTACGCGTTTGAGAACAAACCTAAAAGTCTGGTTGATCTACAGTACTGAGGGTTTTCTCTCACATATGAGCCAAGAGCTGAAGAAATGTCGAAATGTGCATGTGACATCATTTTCTCTCGGAGCAATGAGTGAGGAGTACTTAAAAAGTGCCGATGTTCCAGAACTTATTTTTGTTGAAGCACATGGCAACTGGGCTCAAAAAATGGTTGAGCTACAGGGTTATGATCTATCGCTAGAAGAACAAGATTTATCTTTAGTTGTACTCGGTGATGAAAGTGACAATGGCTCATTAAAAATCGCGCTGCGTCTAGGGGCTTCTGATTTCTTATCTCACAACGTGACGCTTTCTGATTTGCTCCCACTGCTCAAGAAAACGGCGGCCGAAAAGCTTGAGAACTCAAGCTACGGTGAGTTTATTCTGTTTTTAAACACCAAGGGGGGAATGGGGGCGACCACCTTGGCGTTGAATACCGCTATTGAGATGGCCAGTCAGCACCCCGGTGAGGTTTTGTTACTTGATATCGACCTTCAATTTGGTGTGATTCCTGATTATTTAAATATTGTTCCTACTTATAGTGTTTCGGATGCGATCAATAGTTCGAATGACCTAGATGAAATATCGTTGGGAACTTTGGTAAATAAGCACGAATCGGGCTTACATGTTCTAAGCTTTAAGCATGAGAACAATGCTGATGACTTTGAACAGGCACAGAAAATAGGCCGATTGCTTCCTATATTACGCCGTTTTTACCCATATGTGATCATTGACCTCTCTAGAGGATTAGACCATGTGTTTGCATCCGCAATATCACCAGCAACAAAGGTGCTTCTTGTTTTGCAACAAAGCCTAGTGTCAGTCAAAAACACAAGTCGACTCATTAAGTCTCTGAAATTTGAGTATGGCTTACAAAGTGATTCTATTGAGGTCATTCTGAACCGTTATGAAAAGCGACACTCAATTAAATTAAAAGATATTGAACAGGCGGTAGGTAAGCATGACATACACCTTATGCCTAATGATTTCAAAGTTGCATTAGAGAGTGCCAACTTGGGGCAACCGCTAGTTCAGTCGAGAAAGAAAAGTTCTATTACTCGCTCTATTATCGATTTGTCACACATTCTTTCACCACCAGAGCAGGAAGAGAAAGGGTGGCTGAAAAAGCTGTTTTCATAATGGGTTGATAAAAAGTAAACGCGAGGGATTGTGATGTTCTTTAAACGAAAAAATGTAAATCCAGAGTTTGAAAAAAGAGTAGAACAGATTTCGCATGATTCAGAAGATGCCAATCCTGTTGAACGTTTATCAAGCGTTGAGGTGTCTAGCCACTCTCGCAGTGCAGAAGCTCATGTAGAAAAAGAAAAGGCGATTGATGAGGCTCGGAAAGTTCTCGAACAAGAGCTATCAATTAAACACTTTTTCCATAAGCAGCTCCTTGAAACGTTAGACTTAGGGTTGCTTTCAAGCTTGGAAAAAGAGCGAGCTAAGCTTGACCTACATGAAGCCATCGTACAATTGATGGCTGACGATGGGAGCCATGCACTCAGTGCCGAAGGGCGTAAGCGGGTGATCAAGCAGATAGAAGACGAGGTTTTTGGCCTAGGGCCGCTTGAGCCTCTATTAGCCGATCAAACGGTCTCCGATATATTAGTCAACGGCCCTAAAAGTGTTTACGTTGAGCGAAGGGGTAAACTCGAAAAAACGCCATACACTTTTCTGGATGACCGTCATCTGAGAAACATTATCGACCGCATAGTCAGTCAGGTAGGGCGTCGGATAGATGAAGCATCACCTATGGTAGATGCGCGCTTAGTTGATGGGTCACGTGTTAACGCCATTATCCCTCCTTTGGCTCTTGATGGTCCTTCCGTTTCAATCCGTCGTTTTGCCGTTGATCGTTTGACGATGGATAACTTGATTAGCTACGACTCCGTCTCGCCTCAAATGGCTAAGTTTGTCGAAGCTGCCGTGAAAGGAGAACTTAATATCTTGATTTCAGGAGGGACGGGGTCAGGGAAAACAACCACACTGAATATCTTTTCTGGTTTCATCCCTCGAGACCAACGAATCATTACTATAGAAGACTCTGCAGAGTTACAACTTCAACAACCCCATGTTATTCGCCTAGAAACCCGCCCTGCTAACTTAGAAGGGAAAGGGGAGATTAGTCAGAGAGAGTTGGTCAAAAACACCTTACGTATGCGACCAGACCGAATTGTGGTTGGTGAGGTGCGTGGTAGCGAAGCCGTTGATATGTTGGCGGCAATGAATACTGGTCACGATGGGTCTCTTGCAACTATTCACGCCAATACCCCCCGAGATGCCTTAAGCCGTGTTGAAAACATGTTCTCTATGGCTGGTTGGAACATTTCAACCAAAAACTTAAGAGCCCAAATTGCTTCGGCTATCCACCTTGTTGTTCAAATGGAGCGACAAGAAGATGGTAAGCGCCGTATGGTGAGCATTCAAGAGATCAACGGCATGGAGGGGGAGGTGATTACCATGTCGGAAATTTTCCGTTTTCAACGTGAAGGTATTGATGAAGATGGCAATATTATCGGCTATTTCACTGCGACGGGGGTCGTACCTCAATATCATGACCAGTTAGTTAAACGTGGACTCGATCTGCCTTTCGAGCTCTTCACTGAGACTCATGGTTAAGGAGAGATTATGGATAATGTAAGTGTTTCACTCGGCCTATTATTCATCGCGGTGCTTTTTATCTCCCAAGCTTTGTTATTGCCTGCGGCGGGGAAAAAAGCTAAGCATAAAGAGCTTTCTCGACGTTTGAAAGAGACCCAACGCAATATCGATGAAGAGAGCTTATCGCTACTCAAAGAGCATTATAATAAAGACTTATCCCCATTAGATCGCAAGCTCATCGTTATCCCTTATTTTGCTGGCTTAAAACGGATGTTGGAGTTAGCCGGTATTAGAGTTTCGCTAAGTCGCTTTTTACTCATTGTTGCTCTATGCGGTGTGTCGCTCACTCTGATATCAATAATGACTCAACAAGAGTGGTTCATTAGCCTAACGGCATTCATTGCTGTCTGGGTTGTTGCTTACCTGTATGTGCAAAATCGAGTGAGTTATCAAATGGCTCGATTTGAAGAGCAGCTCCCTGAAGCGTTGGATATTATTCGACGGGCATTACAAGCTGGGCAGCCGCTAATTCAATCATTCAATGAGGTTGGTGAAGAACTCCCTGACCCTATCGGTGCCGAGTTTAAAAATACCTATAACCTACTTAACTATGGTTACGATTTACGTTTGGCTATTTTACAGATGGCTGAGCGTGTCCCCACCGTATCAATGTTAGCTTTTTCTAGTGCGGTAATGTTGCAGAAAGAAACAGGGGGTAACCTCTCCGAAAATCTTCAAAAAGTATCCGAAGTTCTCAGATCTCGCTTTAAGTTAGAAAGGAAAATAAAAACGCTTTCTGCTGAAAGTCGGCTATCAGCATGGATATTAACCTTATCCCCATTTGGTTTGTTTTTTGCTTTAAAAGTGGCGAATCCAGATTATATTGAGCCGCTTTATAATGACCCTCGCGGCGTTTCAATGGTCAGTGTTGGTATTGTACTTTTAGCGATCGGAGCCCTATGGATTAAGCGAATCATCAGCATAGAGATTTAACCTATGGAATTATTAAACATTGAAGTTTGGAAGCAAATGTTAGCGGACTTTGGAGTCAGCTCTCAGATGGTTATCTATGCAATGATTTTGCTTACCACCATCTTGTTAACATTGACCCTAGGGTTTCTTATTTTGGGTGCACGCTCCCCTTTAGATAAAAAGCTCAAACAGATATCAGAAACGGGTTCACCCAATAATAGAAAGCCTTATGATTTCTCTAATACGTTGGAATCACTAAGTCCTTTTATTAGTAAAGGTAATAAAAAGGATAATGAAACCTACTCACAAAAGTTGATGCATGCAGGCTTTCATGAAAAAAATGCGTTATCGGTTTTTTATGCATTGAAAGTGTTATCGAGTTTGGTCGGTATCATCGCGGGCTTTATGGTTTATTACATCTCATTCGGTGGTAGCTACAATAATTTATTGATCATGACCTGTGTTTTTCTTGGGACCTTCACTCCGAATATTATCTTGAGCAAGTTGCAAAAAGAGCGACAGAAGAAAATTAGAAATGGTGTACCAGATGCTCTTGATCTTCTTGTAGTTTGTACGGAATCTGGTCTAGGCTTTAATGCAGCACTTGGACGAGTTGCTTCTGAGCTTTATGTTTCTCAGCCAGAGTTAGCCGATGAATTGGAGACTGTTTTTGCCAAGATACAAGCAGGTGTCACCATGCCAGATGCGCTGAGGCAGTTCATTGACCGGACGGGGTTAGTCGAATTAGAGGGGTTGGTTTCTTTGCTTTCTCATGCGTCTAGAATGGGGGGGAGCTTAGCGCAGACTCTTCGTGATTATACGGTAGATTTTCGAGATAAGCGTCAGCAAGCTGCTGAAGAAATCGCGGCCAAGATACCGACTAAAATGTTGTTCCCTATGCTGTTGTTTATTTGGCCTTGCTTTTTTATTGTCGCGTTAGGGCCTGGGATCATTATTGTTATTGATGCACTTGGTGCACCAGGAGTAAGTTTATGATACGAGTGAGTAGATATTTTCTAGCTTTATTAGTGTTCGTTATTCTTGGTTGTGCATCCTCGGATGAGCCGACAAACCAGTTTGATGCAGAGTTGTATTCAGGTAAACCAATCGATACCTTAAGCAGTGATGACCCTCCACTGAGTGAGAAAGAAGCCATTATGCGTGGTGATGTAGCATTGAGGGATAACAATATTGATTTGGCCCTTTATGAATATATTCGCTCTCTATCCTTTCCTGAGAAAGAGTTTCACGATAAAACGCTTTTTACGATAGGCCAAATTCATTCATCTCGTGGTAACTATGCACTATCCGAGAAAGCTTATTTAGCAGCATTAGATTTTAACCCTGCACATACCGAAGTCCTAGAGCAATTAGGTGTTTTGTATACAAAGCAGCGTCGCAAAGAGGAAGGGCGGAGTTATTTCTTTAAAGCGATTAATGCAGATCAAGTGCGTTTAAAAAGTAGTGAAACGATTACAAATTACCAAGCCTTAAGTCAAAGTGAAGTGGCTGGTTTGAAGGTTGATAGCATGTCTCCCGAATTAGCTTTCATGGGGATAGGTGTGCTGGAAGATGTCGATGGAAAACACCAGATAGCGCAAGAGTACTTTAAAAAATCACTGACAATAGACAAAAGTTCAGTTAAAGCTTTGTTGAATATGGGGTACTCCCACTACATGTATGGCAATTACAAGGAAGCGTATCAATACACTCGTTCGGCTTTAGAGATAGAACCTAATAATGAAAAGGCTCAAAACAACCTTGCGCTTATTTACTTGGCTGCCGGGGATATCAAAAAGGCAACCAACGTTTTTATGAGACACATGGAAGCTCCTGAAGCTTTGAATAATGTCGGTTATTTTTTAATATTGCAGGGTAAGCCTGACGAAGCCATTCCCTATCTACAACAAGCTATCGATAAAAAAGCATCTTATTATAAAGTGGCGAATGACAACTTAAATAGAGCGTTATCTGAGGTAAGAGAGATGGAGCAGTAACGACTTAAATTATTATCTTTGGGTTAATGAAAAGGATATTCATCTTGCCTAAGAGTGAAAGTTTTAATAAAGATATCATCATTATTTCTGTTGTTTGGCTGCTGTGTGCGACTGCGATATTTTTCTATAAATGGGAGAGTATCTCAACACTGGTTTTAAATGATAATGACGATTACATGCGCTTTGTTCAATTTCAAGATTGGATGAATAGTGGGCGCTGGTATCTAAAACCAATGGATAATTTCAATGCCGCTGATGGTATTGTTATCCATTGGTCCCGATTCCCCGATCTGATACTTTCTGTTATTGCGTATCCTTTATTGTTTGTTGTGGATGAAAGTACCGCTTATTCACTGTCTATTTCTATTGTACCTTTGCTTTATCTACTCCTCTATTCACTGTCATGCTTCTATTTATGTAACCATTACTTCGGAGAGCGCTATCGGTTTTTGAGCATGATGTTTGCTCTGTTTTCCCCATCGGTTATGCATTTTATTCCTGGCTCCATAGATCACCATAATATTCAGCTTATTTTGGCTATCTTGTTCCTATCTCTAACACCTATAACTGTAAGTCAAATTAATCAATTATGGCGAGTGTATGCTCAATCTATTCTATTGGCATTGTCGTTATGGACTGGGTTAGACAATATCCTTTTGTTTGCGAGTTTTTTTATCGTCTACACTGTGTATTGTTTTTTTGTTAGCAAGAGTTGGTTTGTTTATGTATCAAGGCTATATCTGTTCTGCTGTGTTTCAGTTGTTATCTCCGTTTTATTAAACAGACCTTATAATGAGTTCTTTGATTTTAAGTACGATGAAGTGTCATTTGTTATTGTGGTTTTGTTTTTTGTTGGTTGGGTTTTTGTTAATAATTACAATTGGTTTAAATTTGATAGTTGGCCTTTTGGGTTGCGTTCGTTTGTGTTTTTTATATTGGGTGTTGGATATGTGACTCCAGTGGTTTTGTTATATCCAAATATTACCAGTGCTTTGTTTGTCGATTATCCACCTATACTTCAGACTTATTGGCTTGACCATGTTTCTGAAGCTAAATCTATTTTTCAGTATGTAAGTGAGAATGGATTATTAT
>NZ_JBFRLX010000225.1:0-23797 GCF_041470165.1 Vibrio sp. 10N.286.46.A8 | reverse complement strand
TCTCGAACCCAATATACCGCAATGCCAGTAAGGCTTTGCCGTTGCAGGTTATGCGTTTAGGTAAAAAAAGCTTCATAAAACAGATTAATTGATGCATAAATAGTCATAGGTAGTGACGTTTAGCTGGTTGTTAGGGATGGCTAAAGAATAATCTACTATTGAAAACGTTAATTAAATGTAAATATAATGCTGCAGCGGGATTATGGAGAGAGAAAATATCTTTGTCTCACTTATGAACCAGTACGCTTATTTGCGAAGCTTGCGGTATCGAAAAGGAATGTACGATGACAGTGGAAAAAAAAGTAGAACGTAGTCTGTTTAATGAGGTGATGGTGCCTTGTTATAACCCAATGGAAATGATCCCGGTAAAAGGGGAAGGCGCACGCGTTTGGGACCAACAAGGCCGAGAATATATCGACTTTGCTGGTGGTATCGCTGTGAGCTGTTTGGGTCACTGTCACCCAGCAATGGTTAACGCAGTTACTGAGCAAGCAAACAAGATTTGGCATTTAAGTAATGTTATGACCAACGAACCTGCACTGCGTCTAGCGAAGAAGCTAACAGACGTATGTTTTGCAGAAAAAGTATTCTTTGCCAACTCTGGTGCTGAAGCGAACGAAGCAGCATTGAAGCTAGCTCGTCGTTGGGCAGCGGATGTTCACGGTCCTGAGAAATCTGAAATCATTGCATTTAAACAAGGTTTCCACGGTCGTACTTTCTTTACTGTAACTGTGGGG
This sequence comes from Vibrio sp. 10N.286.46.A8, assembly GCF_041470165.1. Classification (NCBI taxonomy): domain Bacteria; kingdom Pseudomonadati; phylum Pseudomonadota; class Gammaproteobacteria; order Vibrionales; family Vibrionaceae; genus Vibrio; species Vibrio sp. 10N.286.46.A8. The sequence continues at coordinate 23,060 of NZ_JBFRLX010000225.1, read as the reverse complement.
GGGCAAGAGGCTTACTCTGATGGCTTCGGTCCTAAACCGGGCGATGTAACTCACCTGCCTTACAACGATATTGCAGCGCTAGAAGCGCACATCTCAGATCGCACATGTGCAATCATGATGGAACCTCTACAAGGCGAGGGCGGTATCATCTCTCCAACATCTGAGTTCGTGAACACGGTTCGTGAACTGTGTGACAAACACAATGCGCTGCTTATCTTTGATGAAGTGCAAACGGGTAATGGCCGCACGGGTAACTTTTACGCTTACCAAGGCCTAGGTGTAACACCTGATATCCTAAGCACTGCGAAATCACTAGGTGGTGGTTTCCCAATCGGCGCAATGCTAACAACGTCTGAACTTGCAACACACCTAAAAGTGGGTACGCACGGTTCGACTTACGGTGGTAACCCACTGGCGTGTGCCGTTGCTGAAGCAGTTGTTGACGTAGTAAGCCAACCTGAAACTTTGGCTGGCGTGAAAGAACGCGAAGCACTATTTCGTGATGGTTTAGCTAAGATTAACGACAAATACCAAATATTCAGTGAAGTTCGCGGTAAAGGCCTATTGCTAGGCGCTGCGCTTAATGAAGCATGGCAAGGTCGAGCTCGTGATGTATTAGTAGCAGCAGGCGAACAAGGCTTGATGGTACTGGTTGCGGGTGCAAACGTGGTTCGTTTTACTCCATCACTGGTTATCACTACACAAGAAATTGAAGAAGGTTTATCAAAACTAGACAAAGCAATCGCTACGCTAGTTTAGCCTGAGCGGCGTCATAGGAATGATCGCCATTAGAGCGATCCCATGACGTACTGCTAAAGGCCCAAGCTTCTAGTTTTGGGCCTGTTTTGCATCTGGAGGGAATATTGATGCTAGTTGTTCGCCCAATAAAATTATCTGATTACGATGCGCTGCATACCTGCGCGGTTGAATCTGGTCACGGATTCACATCTCTTCCGGTTAACGAAGAACTGTTAACTAACCGAATTACTCACTCTGAATACAGCTTTGCCAAACAAGACGTGACTGAACCCGGTGATGAAGGCTACCTAATGGTTGGCTTCGACACTGAAACGGGAGAAGTCGCCGGTACGACAGGCATCGAAGCCTCAATTGGCTGGGATGTTCCGTTTTACTCTTACCACATCAGCAAAGTGGTTCACTCATCGCAAAAGCTTGGCGTGAATAACGTCGTTAAGCTGCTGACTTTCGGTAATAACTACACCGGATGCAGTGAGATCTGCACACTGTTCTTGCGTCCAGCTTTCCGTGGTGGGTTGAATGGTCGTTTGATGTCTAAGTGTCGCTTCCTGATTATGTCTGAACACCCAGAGCGTTTCTCGAAAACGATTTTTGCTGAGATGCGTGGTGTATCGGATGCGGAAGGTAACTCACCTTTCTGGCAATGGCTGCAAGAGCACTTCTTCTCAATTGATTTCACGCTTGCAGATTACCTCACTGGTATCGGTAAGAAAGGCTTCATTGCTGACCTAATGCCAAAGCTGCCTATCTACGTGAACCTACTGAGCAAAGAAGCTCAGGCGGTGATTGGAGAGGTACATGATAATACACGCCCAGCACTTAAGTTGTTGGAACGTGAAGGTTTCACTAACCGTGGTTATGTCGACATCTTTGATGCAGGCCCAACGGTTGAGTGTGATTTAAGAAACATTGAATCAGTGCGTCATGCGATTCGAGCTCAGGTGAAAATTGCAGAGCACTCCAGCTCTAAAGACTTCCTAATTGGTAATTCCTCATTTGAGAACTTCCGCGCAGTAGCCGCGAAAGGCGCGTATGACCAAGCAAGCGACACAGTGATTTTATCATCTGAAGTAGCAAGCGCTCTTGAAGTAAAAGAAGGCGAATTCGTTCGTATGTTGGCTCAATAAGAGCGGCGATTATCTGTCGAAGATTTTAAGGATAGAAGTATGACTCAGTGGATAGCAGGACAGTGGGTGGCAGGTCAAGGCGACGCCATGACATCAGTAAGCCCATACAACAATGAAGTCGTGTGGCAAGGCGATAGTGCAACACCAGCGCAGGTTGAATCTGCAGTAGCAGCGGCTCGTGATGCGTTCTTAGTTTGGAAGAAACTGAGCTTTGCAGAGCGTGAAGCGATCGTGTTGAACTTTGCTGAGAAGGTAAAAGAGAACAGCGAAGAGATTGCACAGATTATTGCAAAAGAGACGGGTAAGCCGATTTGGGAAACTCGCACTGAAGCGGGCGCAATGGCGGGTAAAATCGCTATCTCTATTCGTGCATACCACGAACGTACTGGTGAAGCTTCGCGTGAAGCGGCAGGTAACCAAATCGTACTGCGTCATCGTCCATTAGGCGTTATGGCGGTATTTGGCCCTTACAACTTCCCAGGTCACCTACCTAATGGTCATATTGTTCCAGCACTGCTATCGGGTAATACCGTGGTATTTAAGCCGTCAGAGCAGACACCTTGGACAGGTGAGTTTGCGATGAAGCTATGGCAAGAAGCAGGCCTTCCTGCTGGCGTGATCAACCTAGTGCAAGGCGCTAAAGAGACAGGTATCGCACTGGCTGATGCTAAAGGTCTTGATGGCGTGCTATTCACGGGTAGTGCTAATACCGGTCATATCCTTCACCGTCAATTCGCGGGTCAACCGGGCAAGATGCTGGCGCTAGAGATGGGTGGCAACAACCCGATGGTGATCAGTGACCAATTTGGTGATGCTGACGCGACGGTTTATACCATTATCCAATCGGCTTTCATCAGTGCGGGTCAACGTTGTACATGTGCTCGTCGTTTGTATGTTCCTGTTGGCGAGAAGGGTGAACAACTGCTCGATAAGCTCGTTGCGGCTACCTTGAAGATTCGTGTTGATCAGCCGTTCGCAGAACCAGCACCCTTCATGGGCCCACAAATCTCTGAAGCGGCAGCTAAGTTCATTTTGGACGCGCAAGCTAATCTGCAATCGTTAGGTGGTGTAAGCCTAGTCGAAGCAAAAGCGGGCGAAGCGGCGTTTGTTTCTCCGGGTATTATCGATGCAACCAACATTGCTGAGTTGCCAGATGAAGAGTACTTCGGCCCATTACTGCAAGTGGTTCGCTACCAATCGCTAGAGCAAGCCGTTGAACTGGCTAATGACACGCGCTTTGGTTTGTCTGCAGGCCTAGTTTCAACCGACGATTCCGAATGGGAATACTTCGTTGACCATATCCGTGCGGGTATTGTTAACCGTAATCGCCAGCTAACAGGTGCAAGTGGTGATGCACCATTTGGTGGCCCGGGTGCTTCAGGCAACCTACGCCCAAGTGCTTACTATGCGGCTGACTACTGTGCTTACCCAATGGCGTCAATGGAAGGTGGTGAAACTCAACTGCCAACTACGTTTAGCCCAGGTATTGAGCTGTAGTTTTGGTTCTTAAGCTATAAGTCCATGAGTCAAAAGCTTATAAATTATAAGCTTATGAGCTCTAGGCTCATGAATGACAGATTCATTGATTGATTGTGTAATAAGGAAGCGGTGTTATCGCTTCCTATTTTCACCCACGTCCGACACCTCGATTGGGCGGTAGATAATAATAGAACAAGTATGTCACAGGCTGATGGCTGCTGACTCTATGTCCAGCCTCTCCCTTTCTAATCCAAATTACTAGCTTGCTAGAACCTCTGACAAGGAGTCACCATGACGCCCGATCTACTCTTTAAATCACTATGGAATGATTACATTCACAGGCTTTGCCCATCGGCTGAGAAAGTACACCATTTGCTGAAAGAAGACGAAGCCCTGATTAACGATCACATTGCACTGCGTACTTTCAATGTTGCACCGCTAGGTATTGAAACATTGGCTAAACCTTTCCTTGAGTTAGGTTACAAGGCGTGTGGCGATTACTTATTTGAGAGCAAGAAGCTAGTGGCTAAGCACTACGAGCACCCAGATCCAAACCAACCAAAAGTGTTCATTAGTGAGTTGAAGGTCGAAGAGTGTTCAAGTGACCTGCAACAGATCGTTGCTAAGTTGGTTGAGCAAGTGGATGCTAGCAAACTGCAAGGTCATGAATTCTTGTTTGGTGGTCGTCTTTGGGATTTGAACTTCGCAGATTTCCAAGTGCTAGCAAAAGAGAGTGAATACGCTTCTTGGCTCGCAGCTCATGGTTACGGTGCAAACCACTTTACGGTGAGCGTTAATCAACTCGACGCTTTTGATGAAGTTCAAGCAGTAAATGATTACCTGAGCGAATCAGGCTTCACTATCAACGCATCTGGCGGCGAGGTGAAAGGCTCTCCAGAGGTCTTGTTAGAGCAATCATCAACAATGGCAGACAAAGTCCCAGTTTCATTTGTTGAAGGCAATGAGATGATTCCTGGAGGCTTCTATGAGTTTGCTAAGCGTTATGCGATGGCCAATGGTGAGCTTTATACCGGATTTGTCGCGGCTTCAGCTGACAAGATCTTTGAAAGCACCAACGGTTAAAGAAAGATACGAGTACGGGCTTTGCCCTAGAGGTACGGGTACGCTTCGCTTCGAGATACTTTAGAATAGTGAAGTCCGATTTCTAACTTTGCTTCCCGCATCTGCTCTCTATATCTTTAGAAAACAAAAAAGCCACCAAATTCGCATTTGGTGGCTTTCAAATTTTTGGCTCAGTTAATCGAGATTAACGAGTGCCGTATACCACGATAGTCTTACCGTGTGCAGAAATTAGGTTCTGCTCTTCTAGCATCTTCAAGATACGACCTACGGTCTCACGAGAACAACCAACAATCTGGCCAATCTCTTGACGAGTGATCTTGATTTGCATGCCGTCAGGGTGAGTCATTGCATCTGGCTGTTTTGCTAGGTTTAGTAGCGTTTGAGCGATACGACCTGTTACGTCAAGGAACGCTAAGTCACCAACCTTTTGGCTAGTTACTTGTAGACGGTTTGCCATTTGCGCTGAAAGACGCATTAGAATATCTGGGTTCACTTGGATAAGTTGACGGAATTTCTTGAAAGAAATCTCAGCCACTTCACAAGGAGATTTTGCACGAACCCATGCAGTACGCTCTTGGTCTTCTTCGAACAAGCCAAGCTCACCGATGAAGTCGCCTTGGTTTAGGTAAGAAAGAATCATTTCCTTACCTTCTTCGTCTTTGATAAGAACTGCCACAGAACCTTTAACGATGTAGTACAAGGTTTCTGCCTTTTCACCAGCATGAATCAAAGTACTTTTTGAAGGGTACTTATGAATATGACAGTGTGAAAGGAACCACTCTAATGTTGGATCGGTTTGGGGTTTACCTAGAACCATAATATCTTACTTCCTCTGCAGGGTATGCTTGCCGCTTTCCATATTTTAGCTAAGCCTGAATTGACCTAGCTAGGATAAGAGCACTCGTTGAGTGCTGCAAGCTATCTTGTGTTTCGTTTAAGAATAGTATCCTTTTTCAGGTACTATTTCTTGATTTTAATCGTGACCAAGCTACGATTTTTTACGCAAAATTGTGCACATGATCACGGTATGAAAAGTAATCAACCAGAATGTTGTTTTGTTAACCTATTTTCCCGGTTTCTATAAGTTGTTGCAGGATCGGCCTTACAATGAGCTCCATAGCAAAACTCATCTTGCCTCCTGGCACCACAAGCGTGTTATGACGTGACATAAATGAGCCATCAATCATAGCCAACAGGTAAGGGAAATCGACGTTTTTGATGCCGCGCAAACGTATAACCACGAAGCTTTCGTCTAAACTTGGGATCCCTTTTGCATTCAGTGGATTCGATGTATCTACGGTAGGGACACGCTGAAAGTTGATATGAGTACGCGAAAACTGCGGGGTAATGTAGTTAAGGTAATCATCCATTGAGCGAACAATAGAATCCATCACCGCTTCGCGAGAGTGCCCACGATCGCGTGTGTCACGAACGAATTTCTGGATCCATTCCAAGTTTACGATAGGTACCATGCCGATAAGCAGATCGACGTGTTGAGAAACATTGATGTCACCATCGACTACGCCACCGTGAAGACCTTCGTAGAACATCACATCCGAGTTTTCAGGGATCTCTTGCCATGGCGTAAAGGTGCCGGGCATTTGATTGTAAGGCACGGCTTCATCGAAGGTATGCAGATAGCTACGGACTTTTCCCGTGCCTTCATTGCCGTATTGACGGAAGAAATCTTCTAATGCACCAAAATCGTTAGCTTGTGGACCAAAGTAGCTGATGTGCTTACCTTGCTCGCGCGCCTTACGGATCTCGACATCCATCTCTGGTCGAGTGAAGCGATGGAAACTATCCCCTTCAACCCAAGCCGCCTTCACGTCCATCATATTGAACATTTTTCGGAAGGCTTCTGAGGTAGTGGTGGTGCCGGCTCCAGATGAACCCGTCACCGCAATAATTGGATGTTTAGCGGACATGACAACCCTTGTCTTTTGAGTAACTTACTTGTTAGCAATCGTTTACCACTATAACACGGCTCCTTTATGAGCGCAGCTTAGATGCGTTTTGTGACTTGAATATCAACGGTTTCATGCAGTTCAGAAAACACGATACTCACTTCTCCTGAGGCTAATTGATGTTTCACTTGGTCAATTTTGTTTTGCAGTGAAACTTCTACGTCACCATAGTCTGTACCTTCACGCAGTACGAATTCTTTGATGAGGTTTTCCAGTGTCTCTGGCGCAATGTCTTGCCACGGGATGATCATAAATACTTCTCTCTTTTATGTTCATGGATAGGTTTATTGTTGTAGAAATGAGTGAGCTTAGTAATATTTTTACTGCTATTTACTAAGGCTCGTCATTATGCCGAATCTTGTAGACTTTCATAGTAGGCGGGTAATGCTTCTTCTAACCAAAATCTTGGCTTGAGTGTGCTGCCGGTAATGAACCCCACATGACCGCCTTTTTGAAACAGTCGATAATCGATGTTATCAGGCAGAACGAACTTTGGAATCACATCATCGGTCATGAAAGGATCGTCCTTGGCATGAATGATCTGAGTTGGTAGTTTGATCTTCTTGAGTTTAGGCAGTGCGGAGCATTGTGCATAATAATCTTGGGCATTTTTGAACCCATGCAGAGGCGCCGTGATTTGTTCATCAAACTCATACAGTTTGGTGATCTTCTTAATGGTTTCCGCTGTGACCCCCAGCTTTTCCTGTAGCAGGTTAACTTTTTTCAAGGCGTTTGATTTTAGAGAGTTGAGTAGATACTTCTTATAGAGCTTGGAGAAGCCCTGCTCAATGCGACTAGAACAACAAGCCAAGTCAAATGGAGCTGATACTATGGTCGCCGCCGACAGCAATGGGTCGTCGGCATACTCAGCCAAATAATTCGCCAGCATGTTACCACCCAAAGAGATACCAACTGCAACTTTGGGGTTGCTGGGGAACTGCGCGTGCAGATGCCTTAGGAAAAAGCGCGCATCTTCGACTTCACCTGAATGGTATGCACGAGCCAAGCGATTTGGTTTTCCGCTGCAACCTCTAAAGTGCATCATCACTGATAGCCAACCATCTTTAGCAAATGCATTCATCAGCCCGTTGGCGTAAGGGCTCTCAAAGCTCCCTTCTAATCCGTGGAATAGAACGAATATTGGCTTGTTACTTTTATCATCATTGCTTGGCTTGTCACCGTCTGGCGATTCACTCCATGCAAGGTCTAGGAAATCGCCGTCGGGAGTTTCTAAGGTCTGCCATTGAGGAGCAAACAACGCCTGCTTTCTAATAAATCTTGGCACTAAGGTTTGTAAATGTGGATTCGATAGGCCAGCGGCAGCGGTAAATATTGTCATAAAAACAGTCCATGCTTCTTTTATGGGCTTTGATAAAGTGTTGAGCTTTTAGCGAAACGCCCACGTTTTTATTTGAGCTTGGTTGATTCTTAGCATAAGCGCAAGGGTTTCACTGATATGATCGACCAAAACAGATGATGGGTAACTGGTTGAATAATATCAAGGTTGGGCGTATTAAAGACTCCCCCAAATGTGTTTTAGTCAGCATGCGATCATGGTAACGAGCGAGCGCAGTTAAGCTTGGAGCTTGATTGAATAAAAGGAAAAGGAAATGCGTTAGGGCTGTGGTGCTGGTTCAGAAAAAGCGTCGTAGAGATTTTCCGCCCCTAATAAACGACAGTACTGTAAAGCGAGCGGTGATTGTTGGTTCGCTGTAAGTTGAAGAGACTTAATGCAGTCGACGAGGTCGGACTGTTGTTGCTTTTCAAGCTGCAGCTCAAATTGTAAGGCTTCACGGTAGAGTGAATCGACAACGTGTGCTTTGAGGTGTTTACGCAGCTCTCGATAACTATGAAGCAAGGTTTCAGAGCGGCTTAAGCATTGTTGCACCTTGTGCCACTCTTCCTCAGCAAAAGAGAGTTGCTGCTCATCAAGCCATTTGAGAAGCAGCAGTAGATTGACGTTGCCATGGAATTGGTTTTGCAAAGCTAAGCACGCATCCTTAACACCGCGCACACTGTAATACTGAAGGCTAAATTGCCATAGTCGTTCCAGTGTTAGTGATATTGGTGCGTGCTCTGGGCTCATAAGCTATCCATATCCAGTTCCATCTGCTCAAGCTCTTCTTGAGTGGACATCCAATCCATTTCAACTTCTTCTAGCTGTGACTTACTGCTCGCTTGTAGAGCGAGTACTTTATTCAGTTTAGCCTTATTTTCAGCTTCATACAGTGAAGTGTCGGATAATTCTTGCTCGGCTTCTTCAAGAGCCAACGTTAATTTATCCATCTGCTTTTCAAATTGAGTCAGCTTTTTACGAATTGGTGCCGTCAGTTTACGGAACTCTGCTTCTTTACGTTTCTGATCTTTTTTTGCTGCTGCACTGTTGGCGCTATCTTTTGCTGGTGCCAATGCTTGTGCTTCTTTGCGCTCAACTTTCTGTTGTTCGGTTAACCACTTGTAGTAATCGCTAAGGTCACCATCAAACGGTGCAACTTGACGGTCGTGTACAAGGTATAAATCATCAGTAGTGGCACGAAGTAGGTAGCGGTCGTGCGATACGATAACCATCGCGCCTTCAAACGTCTGCAATGCAAACGTTAGTGCCTGACGCATATCGAGATCCAAGTGGTTGGTTGGTTCATCGAGTAGCAACAGGTTCGGTTTTTGCCATACCAGTAGCGCCAGAACTAAACGCGCTTTTTCACCACCGGAGAAGGGGGCCACTTTATCGAGTGCTTTTTCACCTTGGAAGCCAAAGCTACCTAGATAATCACGCAGTTGTTGCTCGGTGTGTTTTGGCGCAATCTGCATCATGTGCTGAAGTGGTGTCTCTTCCGGGTGCAGCGTCTCTAATTGGTGTTGGGCAAAGTAACCCATTTTAACGCCTTGCGAATAGCTTAGCTCGCCACCTTGCTGTTTCAGTTCACCTGAAAGCAGCTTAATCAGCGTCGATTTACCGGCACCATTTCGACCAAGCAAACCAATACGGCTGCCCGGTACTAGGTTTAGGCGAATCTTCTCTAGAATCAGATTGTCATCGTAACCTGCAGATACCTCGTCCATCATCATGATTGGGTTTGGTAGTGCGTCTGGTTCTCTAAATTCAAAGCTGAAAGGGTTATCAAACTGAGCGGGCAGTACTTGTTCCATCTTCTCTAGCGCTTTAATACGGCTTTGCGCTTGGCGAGCTTTTGAAGCTTTATAACGGAAACGGTCAATGTAGCTCTGCATGTGCGACATTTGTTTCTGCTGCTTTTGGTACATCGCTTGTTGCAGAATTAGCTTTTGCGCTCGTTGGGTTTCGAACGACGAGTAGTTACCGGTGTATTCATTGAGCAGTTGATTTTCAACATGCACGATGCGGTTGACGATAGGATCCAAGAAGTCCCTATCGTGTGAGATAAGAACGAGTGTGCCTGGGTAGTTTTGTAACCAGCGCTCTAGCCACATTACAGCGTCTAAATCCAAGTGGTTGGTTGGCTCATCGAGTAACAGTAGGTCACTGCGACACAGTAGGGCTTGCGCTAGGTTCAAACGCATACGCCAACCCCCTGAAAATTGAGTCAGGTTCCATGTCATTTGTTCTTGGCGAAAGCCTAGGCCGTCTAACAACTCAGCCGCGCGTGCTTTGATGCTATAACCACCAATGGTTTCAATCTTGCCATGGATCTCTGCGACTAATGTGCCGTTGTCGGCTTGTTCGGCTTTCTCAAGTTGATCTTCAAGGCCACGGTATTCACGGTCGCCATCAATCACGTATTCAATTGCTGTTCTTTCTAATGCAGGTGTTTCTTGAGCAACCCAAGCCATTTCCCAATGGGCTGGTTTACTGAATGAGCCAGCATCAATAGACAGTTCGTCCTTAATCAGGGCGAACAGCGTAGATTTACCACAGCCATTCTTACCAACCAAACCGATCTTGTCGCCAGGGTGAAAAGTCGCAGATGCTTGGTCGAGGAGTGGCTTACCGCCGCGTAGCAATTGAATATCAGAGAAAGTAATCATAATTGAAATAGCATAGAAATTAGAGGTGAACAGACGCCTGCATAGTAGGCTGAAACCAGATAAAAGTCGATCACAATGCAATTTGCGTTATGATGCCAATAACATATTAGTAACTTTTGCTTAAATTCTTGTGGCCTTGCCACCGTTTAGCCTTCAAAGGAATGTTTCAAAGGAATGAGTAATACTCCCTCGACAGACAACCCCGTGCCAAAGGTGCTGGTCATCTATGCGCACCCAGAGCCGCAAACCTCTATCGCTAACCAGATCATGGTTAAAAAGATAGAGTCGCTTGGGAATGTCAAAGTCCACGATCTCTACGCCATCTATCCTGACTTCTTTATTGATGTGCCTTCTGAGCATGCATTGCTGCTTGAATATGATGTGATCGTGTTCCAACACCCTTTGTTTATGTATTCCTGCCCATCACTGCTTAAAGAGTGGTTTGACCGAGTATTAGGCAAGGGTTTTGCGTTTGGTGAGCAAAGTGCGCTTAAAGGTAAACACTGGCGCAGTGTGATTACTACCGGTGGTAAAGAAGAGGCGTTTGGTGCCGCAGGCTATAATAAATATCCATTACAAGAGATTTTGCAACCATTCGAGCTAACCGCTGCTTTGTGTCAGATGCACTGGATATCCCCTTTGGTTTTACACTGGGCACGAAATGTCACCGATATGACGCGTTACCAACACGCAGAAGCGTATCGAAATTGGTTGCGAGACCCGCTACAAGATATAGGAGCGAATGATGGCTCTGACTAACGATTTTCTACAAAGTAGCGTTATATTTTTAGCTGCTGCTGTGGTTGCGGTTCCTATCGCACAGCGCGCTGGATTAGGGTCGGTACTCGGTTACTTATTAGCGGGTGTGGCGATTGGCCCTTGGGGGCTTGGTTTAATCAGTGATGTCGAAGCGATTCTGCACTTCTCCGAGTTCGGGGTGGTACTGCTGCTCTTTCTGATTGGTTTAGAGCTTAACCCTAAAAAATTATGGCAGATGCGGGCGCCTATTCTCGGATTAGGCGGCGCGCAAGTGTTGATCACCACTCTGATTATTACCGCTATCGCGTGTATGTTTGGTTTAACTTGGCAAACTAGCTTAGTCATCGGCATGGGTTTAGCTTTGTCTTCGACCGCTATTGCGTTGCGTGTTATTGAAGAGCGAGAGCTTGGTGGCAAAGAAGCGGGGCAGTCAGGCTTTGCGGTATTACTTTTCCAAGATATAGCCGTTATCCCTATGTTGGCGATGCTGCCTTTGCTCGCTGGCAATACGGGCGGCAGTTGGGCTGACATGTTGTGGATGCTAGGTGGTGTAATTGGCTTGCTTGTCGGTGGTCACTTCTTGTTGAGACCACTGTTCCGATATGTAGTCATGAGCGGTGTGCGTGAGTTGTTCACGGTCGCGGCGTTGTTATTGGTGATTGGTATTGCTGTCATCATGCAGCAGATTGGTTTGTCGATGGCATTAGGTACTTTCTTGGCGGGCGTACTTCTGGCTGAAAGTGAATATCGACACGAGCTTGAAATCGCGATTGACCCATTCAAAGGGTTACTGCTTGGCCTGTTCTTTATCTCTGTGGGTATGGCGGTAAACCTAGGTTTATTGGCAGAAAGTCCATTCGCAATACTTATCGCGGTGTCGTCTCTGGTCGTATTGAAGGGCTTGGTGTTGTATGCGCTGGCTCGTATCTTCGGTACTCAAGCTAAAGCGCGCAGCCGAATGGCGATGATTCTCAGCCAAGGTGGTGAGTTTGCCTTCGTTATTTTTACCGCGGCGAGTGCACAAGGTATCTTAAGCGGCGACCAAGTGTCGTTCTTACTGGTTGTTGTGAGTCTTTCTATGGTGACCACACCATTGATGCTTAAGCTGCAAGACCGATTTTTTGCTCGCCAACTTAATCAAATCAGTGAAAGCGCGATGTCTTCAGATGTGGTTGATCGTAGTCCTCGAGTGATTATTGCGGGCTTTGGTCGTTTCGGTCAGATCATTGGTCGTCTGATGTATGCCAACAAGATTCGTATCACCGTCCTTGAAAGTGATGCCAGCCAAATACATATCCTTAGGAAGTTCGGCTACAAGGTATTTTACGGTGACTCGACTCACCTTGAACTATTACGAGCTGCGGGAGCTGACAAGGCAGAAGCCATTGTGTTATGTACCGATTCTCCTGATGAAATCATGAAGACCGTCGATTTGTGTAAGCAGCACTTCCCACAGTTGAAGATTTTAGCGCGTGCACGAAGCCGTGTTGAAGCGTATCAATTACTTAACCATGGTGTGAGTAACTACTCGCGTGAAACCTTCCTTGGGGCATTAGATTTAGGTCGTCAAACATTGACCGAACTTGGCATGCATCCATATAAAGCGAAGCGAGCAGAAGCACACTTTAGGAAACTGGATAATGGTATGCTGAAAGAGTTGCTGCCTCAGCATAACGAAGATGCCGAGTTAGCCCAAAGAGCGAAAGAGGCTCGCAAAGAGCTTGAAGAGATTTTTGGACACGAGATGGAAAACGATCACCAATCTCGAAACTATTGGCAATAGTCTGGAATGAATAGTTCTTCAGAACTTAGAGCTACTCAATTAACACCAAGCATTTTGCAACCAGAGCTTATAACCAAGAGCTTTGACCAAGATCTTATAGCTAACAACAATACACCCTAATAATAAACGCGGTCTCTGCTTTGTCTTTAATAGAGCTAGAGCGGAAGAACTGTGAATCCAGAGTAGTAAAGGATATGAACGTGAAACAGAAAAAACGCTTTATCGCAGGGGCGAGCTGCCCAAGCTGCAGTACTCAAGACACACTCCGCTGGTGGATTGAAAACAATATCGAGCTGGTGGAATGTGTCGATTGTGACTTCACAGAACAACGGAAACCGAAAACTGTAGAGAAATCTGAACACGCGAATCAAGAAATGATCGGTATTTTTAAGCCTGAGTGATTGAGTTTCGTCAATTGATCCCCATAATATCCGGGTACAGAATTTTTCCTAAGCTCAATTGTTCGAGCTTAGTCCAAACCTCCTTGGAGCTCTCATGAAAATTGAAAAGAACGTAGTAGTTAGTGTTGCATATCAAGTGAAACTTGAAGATGGCGTAGTAGTTGACCAATCAACTGCAGAAGCTCCACTAGATTACCTTCACGGTCACAACAACCTAATTACAGGTCTTGAAAAAGAGCTTGAAGGCAAAGTCGCTGGCGACAAGTTCTCAGCAACTGTTACTCCAGAAGACGCTTACGGCGAGCACAACGATGACCTAGTTCAACGTGTTCCTGCAGACGTATTCCAAGGTGTTGAGCAAATCGAAGTTGGCATGCGTTTCCTCGCGGATACTGACCAAGGTCCAATCCCAGTTGAAGTTACTGAAGTAGATGGCGACGAAGTTGTTGTTGACGGTAACCACATGCTAGCTGGCCAAACTCTAACGTTTGACGTTGAAGTTGTAGCGGTTCGTGAAGCGACTGAAGAAGAAGTTCAACACGGTCACGTACACCAAGAAGGCGGCTGTGGCGGTCACGACCACGATCATGATCACGAAGGTGGTTGCTGTGGTGGCGAAGGCCATGACCACGCTGAAGAGAAAAAAGACGGCTGCTGCGGCGGCGGTAGCTGTGGTTCTCACTAATACCGAATTAACGGTTTAGTTTAAGAATATTGAAAGCCTCCCTTGTGGAGGTTTTTTTTCGTTTAGGGTGCTAGCTTTTTGAGTTGGCTTTTCGTCTACCAAACTAATTGTCTGCAAATCTTAGTGTCCGAAAATCTAAGCGTTCGTAAATAGTTTGGTTTTCGCTATCAGACTTCAAACCTTGGATGTGGTATTGATAGCACAACATTATAAGTCGACGTCAGTGGAGAGTTTGTATGTCACAGCCTTTTTCAATTGCCATTCATGGTGGTGCAGGCACCATCTTACGAGAGCAAATGAGTGATGAATTAAAAACGGGTATTACCGAGGCTTTGGAAAAATCGGTTTTGGCTGGCTATCAAGTATTACAGTCGGGTGGCGATGCGCTAGATGCAGTGGTTGCTTCAGTTAAGGTGATGGAAGACAGTCCCCACTTTAATGCCGGTAAAGGTTCAGTTCTGACTCATGATGAATTTGTTGAGATGGATGCTTCTGTGATGCACGGTCGTGAAATGGATGCGGGGGCTATTGCCGGTGTCCGCCATATCAAAAATCCAATTGAGCTTGCGCGTGATGTGATGCTTAAAAGCGACCATGTGCTGCTGATTGGTGAAGGCGCCGAGAAGTTTGCGTTTGAGCATGACCATACTTTCACCGAGCAAGATTACTTCTTTACTGAGCGTCGTTATGACCAACTTCAGTCGATGAAAGAGAAAGGTATTTTTGCTTTGTCTGAAGCGAAATATGATGAAGAGCAAGCTGATAAATATCCAGATGATAAAAAGTACGGCACGGTTGGCGCGGTTGCATTAGACCAAGCCGGAAACTTAGCAGCCGCAACCAGCACTGGTGGCGTAACCAATAAAAAATACGGTCGTGTGGGAGATTCTCCAATCATCGGTGCAGGCACTGTTGCTGAAAATGGCAATGTGGCCGTTTCAACAACAGGTATGGGGGAGTTCTTCCTTAGAAAGATGGTTGCCAGTGATGTGGCGGCACGAATGCGTTATCTCAAGGAAGATGTGCATACGGCTTGTGAAACGATAATTCAAGGTGAATTGAAAACCATGGGTGGTGAAGGTGGCTTGATTGCTATCGATGGACAAGGTGATATTCATTTCGGTATGAACAGTTCAGGAATGTACCGTGCGAGTGTTGATACTAATGGCTGCGTGGAAGTGAAAATTTATGCCGATGACTAAGTTTGTATTGCCTTAACTGACTTTAGTTGAATTAGCGCAGATTAAACAAACAAAAGGGCGACAGATAAGTATCTGTCGCCCTTTTGGTTCTCTATGTCCCGTCCTGACATGTGTTTACACATTGAGGACGAGAAACTAACGATATGCGTCGCTAGAATTAATTCGTTATCTTTAAACCGCACTTAATAGTGTGGGGGTGGCGTCTCTTCTGATGCGTCAGCGAGGTTTGAGCCATCCATATTTTTTACTTTGCCAACCACGAACTTCATCTGGTCTTGCATTCTCGTGATCAACATTTGTTGTTGGCTAAGCGCTTCATTAAGTTCTTCAATGGTTTGCTCTTGGAAAGCCAACTGACATTCTAGGTCATTCACGCGGCTTTCTAATTGTTCAACTCGCTTTTCTGTCATCGTTCTTAATCCACATTCCAAGCTTGGGCAATGCCCGCAGAGGTGCCCGATATCACACGGTTCTTATCATCAAAGGCTGCATCATACACTACCGCACGAGGAGGGCGAGCATCTTTTAATGGCTCGGCGTCGTGGCGAGAAATGCGTTTACCATCTTGAGTACTCCACACGCTCACTTGGCTAGATGGCGTACCTGTTACCAACATACTGCCGTCATCAGAAAAGCGAGCACTGGAGAAAATTAGCTGTCGAGACCAGCTCTGCAATTGAGCTTGAGGTTCACCTGTCTCAAGATCCCAGATCATCGCTTGATTCCCTCCATCGGAGGTAAAAGCTAGCTCTCCATCTCGTTGTAAGGCAACTCGTACGACTCTTTGTTCATGCTCGAATGTACGCAATACCAAGCCTGATTCGGTATCCCAAAGGTAAGCTTTATAGTCGTTACCGCCTGATAATGCGTAGCGCCCATTCGAAGATAGGGAGACGGAATTAACTTTTTCTCGGTGAGCGAGGAACTCCAGACGGCGTCCGGTGACTAAGTCCACATAGATAGCTTTGCCATTAGATAGGCCCAGCAGTACTTTTTCACCGTTGCTAGAGATATCAACATCGCGAATTAAGCCATCGGAAATCGACCATAGCCCTTCAGCTTGTGTCCAAGATAAGTCCCAAACGGCGAAATTCATCTGACTGGCGGTAATGGCAAAGCGACCATTGTCAGAGATGCGAATACGCGATACTTGATTTTCGGATTGATCTTGTGGACCAAGTTGAGCCAGTTCTTTGTTTTGGGCAAGATCCCAAAGGAGCAGCTGTTTTTGCTGCGAGTAGAGCAGCGCGAAGCGTCCATCTCTACTTAGGGCAAAGCTGGTGGCGCCGTTGGGTTCAATTTCCCAGCGTTGGTCATCATCTTGGAAGAAAAAGCAGCCATTTAACAAGGTGATGACAATCGTACATAGCAATGAGTGGAAAAATATTCGCATCACATCCAATAATCCGGTTTGTGTCGAAAGACATATGACTAGTATATTGTTATAACTAACGTATTCACACCAATCTAATCATTAGATTTGTGCACAATAACCAATGGCTTGGCCATTAATTGGAGAATTCAATGAAATCAGTTTTAAAAGTATCACTGCTTGCCGCAACGGTTATGCTAGCAGTTGGTTGTCAGAAAGAAGAACCAAAGGCAGAAGCTCCACAGGTAGAAGAAGTTAAAGTTGCAGCAGTAAACTTTAAAACAGAAGATGACAAAGCGGCATACGCAATCGGTGTATCTTTCGCTAACTACTTAAGCACAAGCATTGATAAGCCAAGCGAGCTAGGTATTAACCTAGACAAAGCGATGGTTCTTCAAGGTATCGAAGACGTATTCGCAGAGAAGACGGCACTTAACGAAGAAGAGACTCGTGCAGCTCTTGAAGCTCTAGACAAGCGTGTTGCTGAAACGATGCAAGCACAAGCGGCAGAAAAGTCTGCAGAAGTGAAGAAAGCGGGTGATGACTTCCGCGCTGAGTTCGCTAAAACTGAAGGCGTTAAGCAAACTGAATCTGGTCTACTTTACCAAGTAATGACGGCTGGTGAAGGCGCTTCTCCAAAAGACACTGATACGGTTCAAGTACACTACAAAGGTACGCTAACAGACGGTACTCAGTTCGACAGCTCTTACGATCGTGGCGAACCAGCAACATTCCCACTAAACCGCGTAATCCCAGGTTGGACTGAAGGTGTACAACTGATGCAAGTGGGTTCTAAGTACAAGTTCGTTATCCCGCCAGAGCTAGCATACGGTGAGCAAGATACACCGACTATCCCAGCTAACTCAACGCTAGTATTCGAAGTAGAACTACTAAACATCGATAACGCTGAAGCAGCTCCTGCACAATAATATCGGTTAAAAGCCTCGTACTAGAATACGTTGATTGAATAAAAAGCCTAACTTTAAGTTAGGCTTTTTTTATGACTTGAATATGAGTATTTGATTTTTAAACTTGTTCTAAATCACTAGTTGCAATGTTAGCTAGGTGTGCAATTAAAATTTTCTGATAAACTTACATAAATTTGTTGATTTTTCACACGAAGGTAAGGAATAAGTGACTACTACAGAAACAGTCAATGCGGACATGTTACTCGAAATGGAATCAGTCCATGTCATGCCATTCAGTGAACACGATAAAATTATCTTAAGATCTTATGAGGCCGTAGTTGATGGTATTGCGAGTCTGATCGGTCCGTTTTGTGAAATCGTTTTACACTCTTTAGAAGACCTCAATACATCTGCGATTAAAATTGCCAATGGTGAAAATACAGGCCGTCAGGTTGGTTCGCCAATCACCGATCTTGCATTGAAGATGTTGAAAGATATTGAAGGTTCTAAGCGTAACTTCTCTCGTTCATATTTTACTCGCGCTAAAGGCGGGGTACTAATGAAGTCGATCACGGTTGCTATCCGCAATGGTGAAGACCGAGTGATTGGCTTATTGTGTATTAACGTGAACTTAGATGCGCCATTTTCACAAGTTCTGCAATCTTTCATGCCTACGCAAGACGCGGACGAAGCTGCGTCATCTGTTAACTTTGCTAGTGATGTTGAAGAACTTGTCGACCAAACGGTTGAACGCACGATTGAAGAAATCAATGCAGACAAATCTGTATCGAACAACACCAAAAATCGCCAAATCGTGATGGAGCTATACGACAAAGGTATTTTCGACATCAAAGACGCGATTAACCGCGTTGCTGAGCGATTGAATATCTCTAAGCACACAGTGTACTTGTACATCCGTCAACGTAAAACAGAGGATGAAGAGGGTTGTTAAGCTATACACTCTTAGTTAATGGACCCGTTTACGGCTCACAATCCGCAAGAAGTGCTTATCAGTTTGCTGTGGCTCTATTGAAACAGGGCCACAAACTTCACAGTGTGTTCTTCTATCAAGACGGGGTCAGTAATGGCTCTGGCATTACTGTGCCTGCTAATGATGAATTTGATTTAGCTGCCGCTTGGCAAAAACTGGCGGACGAGCACAATGTTAGCTTAGAGACATGTGTTGCTGCTGCGCTAAGGCGTGGAGTTATCAGCACTGAAGAAGCGGCGCAACATCAATTAAGTGCATCTAACTTGGCGACAGGGTTTACCCAAGCTGGCTTAGGGAGTTTATCTGAAGCACTTCTGACGCAAGATAGGGTTGTTCAGTTTTGAGCACATTAGCATTTATATTTAACAGCTTTCCTCATACAACGGCTGCAGGTAGGGAAGGGCTAGACGCATTGTTAGCGGCTTCAGCTTACAGTGAAGACATCAGCGTATTCTTTGTCGGTGATGGCGTTACACAGCTTCTCAAAGCGCAACAGCCTGATGAATCCTTATCACGTGACTATATTTCCGCATTCAAGCTTATGGACCTTTACGACATCGAGCAGGTTTACGTGTGTCAACATAGCCTCAATCAGTTTGGTCTCTCGACTGATAGCTTACTGATCGATGTGACTGCGCTAGAAGTGAATGAGTTGACGCAGAAGTTAGCTCAGAGCAAAAAAATACTGACTTTCTAGGGAACGTTATGCTTCATATTGTAAAATCAGTAGACAAACTCAAGCTTGCATTAGCGTACTCGCAACAACAGGATCACATCCTTTTGGTTGAAGATGCGGTGTATGTTTGCCTTCCAAATCATGAGTTATTCAATCAAATCTCAACCGTTAAACATGTGTCGGTATTAAAAACAGATCTTTATAGTCGAGGTCTACAACAACTTGCTTCAAGCTCTCTGGATCAAGTGGACTTCGATGGATTCGTAAAACTGACTGTTTTGAACGACAAATCAGTCACTTGGTAGCTGCATTTTATCCGTGTGGTTAAAAAAAGACCATCCTGAGCTCTAGACGGCTAAAAAAGATCTGTATATTTCTTGACACACATCCCACTGCTGAATAGAATTTTGCGTCCCTATTTACACTATGTGTAATAGGGCTAGATTTTTCATCAAGCTTACTTTCAAGTAAATCAGGAGCTAGTTAATGGCAACTATTAACCAGTTGGTACGTACTCCTCGTGTAAAGCAGGTTGTTAAAAGCAACGTGCCTGCACTAGAAGCGTGCCCACAAAAACGTGGTGTATGTACTCGCGTATATACTACTACTCCAAAAAAACCGAACTCAGCACTACGTAAAGTATGTCGTGTTCGTCTAACTAACGGCTTTGAAGTTACTTCATACATCGGCGGCGAAGGTCATAACCTTCAAGAACACAGTGTTGTTCTTATCCGTGGTGGTCGTGTTAAAGATTTACCAGGTGTGCGTTACCACACTGTTCGCGGTGCACTTGACTGTGCAGGCGTTAACGACCGTAAGAAAGGTCGTTCTAAGTATGGTGTGAAACGTCCTAAGTCTTAATGCGTCTTTTTTTTAAAGAAAGCGTTAAGTAAGGCCAAACACTATTTATTTATTATTCTGAAAAGTTTTGGAAAAAACCTGAAGAAGACAACGGAGAAATTCCATGCCACGTCGTCGCGTAATAGGCCAGCGTAAGATCCTTCCAGATCCTAAGTTCAAATCTGAGCTGCTGGCAAAATTCGTTAACATCCTTATGGTTGACGGAAAAAAATCTACTGCAGAGAAGATTGTTTACACTGCACTAGAAGTTATGGCTGAGAAATCTGGTAAAGATCACTTAGCTGTATTTGAAGAAGCTCTTGAAAATGTTCGTCCAGCGGTAGAAGTTAAATCTCGCCGTGTGGGTGGTTCAACTTACCAAGTACCTGTAGAAGTTCGTCCGGTTCGCCGTAACGCTCTTGCTATGCGTTGGGTAGTTGAAGCTGCGCGTAAGCGTGGTGAAAAATCTATGGCTCAACGCCTAGCTGCTGAAATGCTAGACGCGTCTGAGAACAAAGGTACTTCGGTTAAGAAACGTGAAGACGTTCACCGTATGGCTGACGCAAACAAAGCGTTCGCACATTACCGCTGGTAATACCTTTTTAGTGCTGCAAGTTTCCTTGCAGCACTTCTTTAGTTCCTATGCTTATGCTAGGAACTATTGCTATTTCTAGGGCAAGCACTTTTTAGCGAAGTATCGCTTCTAGCGCATAATCTAGACATAGCAATAGTCCCTAAGTCTCTAATAAGAGGATTCAACCGTGGCTCGTAAAACTCCTATTGAGCAATACCGTAATATCGGTATCGTTGCTCACGTAGATGCAGGTAAAACAACCACAAGTGAACGTATTCTGTTCTATACCGGTCTTTCTCACAAAATCGGCGAAGTTCACGATGGTGCAGCAACCATGGATTGGATGGAGCAAGAGCAAGAGCGCGGTATTACGATCACTTCAGCAGCAACTACTACGTTTTGGCGTGGTATGGAAGCTCAGTACTCTGACCACCGTATTAATATCATCGACACTCCGGGGCACGTTGACTTCACAATCGAAGTAGAACGTTCTCTGCGTGTACTTGATGGTGCAGTTGTTGTGTTCTGTGGCTCATCTGGTGTTGAACCTCAGTCAGAGACTGTATGGCGTCAAGCTGATAAGTACCAAGTTCCACGTATGGTTTTCGTTAATAAAATGGACCGTACAGGCGCAGACTTCTTGCGTGTAGTTGAACAGATCAAGGATCGCCTAGGCGCAACTCCTGTTCCAATTCAACTGAACATTGGTGCTGAAGAAAACTTCCAAGGCGTTGTCGATCTTATCAAGATGAAGGCGATTAACTGGAACGAAGCTGACCAAGGCATGACTTTCACATACGAAGATATTCCTGCAGACATGCAAGAAATGGCTGAAGAATATCGTACAGAACTTGTTGAAGCTGCTGCAGAAGCAAATGAAGAGCTGATGGATAAGTACCTTGAAGAAGGTGAACTAACAGAAGCTGAAATCAAACAAGGTCTTCGTACTCGTACCCTTAATAATGAAATCGTACTTGCTACATGTGGTAGTGCATTCAAAAACAAAGGTGTACAAGCTGTTCTAGATGCAGTTGTTGACTTCCTTCCTTCTCCTGTCGATGTACCTGCAATTAAAGGTATCGATGAAGACGAGAACGAAGCAGAGCGTCATGCAGACGACAAAGAACCGTTCTCAGCGCTAGCATTTAAAATTGCAACAGACCCATTTGTTGGTACTTTAACTTTCATCCGTGTTTACTCTGGTGTTGTTGAAAGCGGTAAAACAGCTTACAACTCTGTGAAGAAACAACGTGAACGTTTAGGGCGCATTGTTCAAATGCACTCAAACAAGCGTGAAGAAGTAAAAGAAGTACGAGCAGGTGACATCGCAGCCATTATCGGCCTTAAAGATGTTACTACTGGTGAAACTCTATGTGATCAGAACCATAAAATTGTTCTTGAACGTATGGAATTCCCAGATCCAGTTATTCAGATCGTTGTAGAGCCTCGCTCTCAAGCTGATCAAGATAAAATGACTATCGCGTTAGGTAAGCTAGCGGCAGAAGATCCATCGTTCCGTGTTGAAACGGATGACGAGACTGGCCAGACACTAATCTCTGGTATGGGTGAACTGCACTTAGATATCATCGTTGACCGCATGAAGCGTGAATTCAGTGTGAACTGCAACGTTGGTAATCCGCAAGTTGCTTATCGTGAAACCATTCGTGGTACAGCGAAAGCTGAAGGTAAATTTATCCGCGAACATGGTGGTAAAGGACAGTACGGTCACGTGTGGCTGAAACTGGAACCATCAGAAGCCGGTGAAGGCTTTGTCTTCGTAGATGAAATTGCCAATGGTATCGTGCCAAAAGAGTTCATTACCTCTGCCGCTAAAGGCGTTGAAGAGCAAATGAACAATGGTGTATTAGCGGGCTATCCAGTTTTGGATATCAAAGCTACACTATATGATGGTTCTTACCATGAAGTAGATTCAAGTGAGATGGCGTTTACAATCGCTGCCTCTATGGCTTTCAGAACGGGTGCACTAGAAGCGCAACCAGTTTTGCTTGAGCCTATGATGAAAGTTGAAGTAACTACTCCAGAAGACTGGATGGGTGACGTTGTTGGCGATATTAACCGTCGTCGCGGCATCATCGAAGGTATGGACGAGGGGACAGCTGGCCTGAAGATAATTCGTGCACAAGTTCCGTTGTCTGTCATGTTCGGTTACGCAACTGATTTACGTTCTGCGACACAAGGTCGTGCTTCTTACTCTATGGAGTTTAGTGAGTACGCTGAAGTGCCAAAAAATGTTGCTAATGCAATCATTGCAGAGCGTGGTTAAACAAAAGGGACGCATTTTTTTCATTTTTTGAAAGAACAATGCGTCCAAATATTGCGCTAACGAGAGTTGGCGCATAAAATAGCAATTTCTGGCGCGTCTCGCTCAATAATGAACGTGGCGAATCATAACTAGGAAGGAACACGATTGTGTCTAAAGAAAAATTTG
>NZ_JBFRLX010000224.1:0-3259 GCF_041470165.1 Vibrio sp. 10N.286.46.A8 | reverse complement strand
GTCAACACGCCCTAGTGTGAGCAGTCCTTTACTTGGTTTATTGGCCAGCTGTCATATTCAACTATTTTTTAATTTCGCTCTCGAAATAAATAAACTAATGACTCAGATCAACTTAATTGTGTTCATTTGGTGCTTTTTGCAAAACAAAAGTTGAAAGATTCAAAAATTATTGAATAATGGGCTTAACTAAAATTGAAGTAAACACTTCATCCAATTCGTACTGAAACAGGATCCATATCCAATGTCTAATTCGTTTGTTCTGGTTATTAACTCGGGTAGTTCATCCCTAAAATTTGCTGTTATTGATTCTGTTTCTGGTGAAGCCGTATTGAGTGGCTTAGGGGAGTGTTTTGGTCTTGAAGATGCTCGTATGAGCTGGAAGTATCAAGGTCAGAAAACAGAAATTGCTATTCAAGGTGAGGGTAACCACCACAAAATTGCCATTGGCAAGTTGGTAGGCTTGATGGAAGATCTAGGCTTCACTGCTGATATAGTGGCTATCGGGCACCGTATCGTTCACGGCGGCGAGAAGTTCACTCAAACGGTTCGTATTACTGAAGAAGTAACGAGTGAGATTGAGAGCCTATCTGACCTAGCTCCACTGCATAACCCTGCAGGTGCTATCGGCATCCGCGCTGCGATTGAAGCCTTCCCTTCTTTACCTCAATTTGCTGTATTTGATACGGCTTTCCACCAAACAATGCCACAACGTGCATTTACTGGTGCAATCGCAAAAGAACTATACACAGACTTCGGTGTTCGTCGTTACGGTTTCCACGGTACGAGCCACTACTTCGTTAGCCGTGAAGCTGCGAAAATGGTCAACAAGCCAGTTGAACAAGCTAGCTTCATCTCTGTTCACCTAGGTAACGGTGCATCTGTATGTGCTATCAAAGACGGTAACAGTGTTGATACGTCAATGGGCTTCACACCGCTTTCTGGCCTTATGATGGGCACACGTTGTGGTGACTTAGACCCTGGTATCATCGAATACCTACTTAAAAAAGGTTGGTCACAAGAGCAAGTCTTTAATTCTCTAAACAAGGAGTCTGGCTTCCTTGGCGTGTCTGGTCTTACGAGCGATGCTCGTGGCATCCTAGAAGCGATGGAAGAGGGCCACGAAGGCGCTAAGCTTGCTTTCGAGGTGTTTACTTACCGCGTTGCTAAATACGTTGCTTCTTACCTTGCAACGCTAGACTCTTTAGACGGCATCATCTTCACTGGTGGTATCGGTGAGAACTCTCTACCAATTCGCCGTGAGATCCTAAGCAACCTTAAGATTCTTGGTTTTGTTGAAGACGTAGCAGGCAATCAAGCCGCTCGCTTTGGTGCAGAAGGCATCATCGCTAAATCAGAGATGTTAGACGCAGTAGCAATGGTTATTCCAACGAACGAAGAGTTCGTGATTGCTCAACAGTCGGTAGAACTTCTGTAATAGAGTTTAAGAAAATCAGATAATGAAAAGCGAGCCCAAGTGGCTCGCTTTTTTTATTTCTGTTACGGGATTACTTACTGGGGAACTGCGCGTGTTCTTCATAGTCATGTGGCACTACCTTGTGAGCAATCGTTAGCTAACTTATTGCAATAACAGCTCATCACTATTTAGAAAAGTTACAGCGGAGGTTTTGGTATATTGAGGACTTTCAAGCTCAAGGACTCGTAGATTTTTTGATAAGAACTTAGTAAAGACGTTGATACTCATACGGCTTTGGGTCGAGAGTCATTTCTCAATAGACGAATAAGCTTCCCGCTCTCCAATCAAGGCTGGATGCCCCATTTCGAACGCATAATTATTCCTACCCCTGACTCAGCCCAATCTTTGACTACTCTGCCTTCATTGCATGCAAGTATAGGGTTGATTCGAACCACTTCATAACTCAGGGAGAGAACAACCTGAAGACATTACGATCTTTGATAGTTCAGGTATTGCTATTCAAGATTTGTTTGTTGCAGAGAGGTTGCTTGAATTGGTCTGAGGTAGAAAATGAGATATTAGCCTCTAAGAGGGAAGTCGAAGTAATCAAAAGTAAGTTTTGGTTGCAAGTCACAAAATTAATGTAACAAATGAATCTATTGATAGTGGTTATGTAATATGTCAGTTGAATCACTAAGGCATAGAAATGAAAGAATACCTATCTAGCAGTTCCTATATAAACCTAGTTACACATAGGTTGGTCCACTATGAAAATTCGGACGAAGAAGTTTCGCACAGACTAACTGCCCCGGAGTCAAACATCGTTTTGTGTCTTCTCAAACAACAGAATACCTTAGTCAAGAAAGAAGTATTGTTCAATGCTGGATGGGGAAGCCAGATTGTAGGCGATAATTCATTAAATGTTGCTATATATCGTATAAGAAAGTTTTTATCAGACAATCAAAGAATAAGTCTAGAAAATGTACCCAAAGTAGGATATCGGCTTGTCATCGAACAAAACAATCCCTTACAGCCCTTAAATGACCTTGATAATGACAGCCCAGAGCAATCTGATAAGGTTCATTCTACTTCTGTAAAAGATCACTCGATATTCATTGAAACGTCTGACTTAAATGCAAAGAGAAAGCCATTCTTTATCAAGCGTGACATGGTGTTAGTAATAGTTTTGCTAATAGTGAATATACTGATGGTCCAGTTTTATGTCATTGTTATACCCAATACGGTGAGTATCCAATGTAATAAAAGTAGCAGTGCAATGATTTGTTTCTCTGACGAGTATGACGGTGATGTCGAGAGCGGACGCAGTGGATTATCTGTCGTTTCAAATCTGTTTTCATTTAATAATGATGTAGTCGATTGGAATGGAAAATAGTGAAAGTCTTTAAAATATTCACAATGCTAAATGCAGCGTTAGTATCAGGCGCTTTTTTGTTATCATATATTAATGGATTAGGTTGTGCTTTTACTCTCCATCATTGGACTCCTAATTTACCATATGAAATTTATTCTACTTGTACTGGAGGGGTGCTTAATATGAGAATTTCTGCGAAACCTCCTTATAATGGTACTATCGGTGAGTTCAGTGGTCGTTATCTCACATTAAATGGACATAATGTTGTTTTAATTTCTGAAATATATAATTTAGAACTAAATGAGGTGCGGCAATTTCCTTTTAAAGCCAATTTGGAACGAAATAAATATGTATTTTCACACATAAAACGCTTTGATGAACGTTGGGTTGGTATATTCTCTGATTACCCTGCCAATGTTGCATTTTTGGCGGAAGTTGAAGGGTATTTAAGTCTAGAAGATAGGGTTAAATAG
>NZ_JBFRLX010000223.1:0-6155 GCF_041470165.1 Vibrio sp. 10N.286.46.A8 | reverse complement strand
TAACCACGAAAGGTCAACGCGCCCTAAAATCTACTTTACGAGAGTTTTGCTGATTAAGGTACTTTCGAGATATAATTATCCCAATTTTTTCGGTTTTGATGAATCTTTGCGCACTTGATGGGCTAAAAAGCAGCAAAGCCAGATAAAACACAATAAATTCGAATGTGGAAGGTCGATTTTAAGCGAGTTTCCGCGTATAAATGTTCCTTTGCTCTGTTGTGTGGAATGACCACTGACAGCTTGGAAATTAGTAAATAATTAAGAGATTGGGAAATTCATTATGCGTACCCATTACTGTGGTAACCTGAACAAGTCCCTGGCGGGACAAACTGTAGAATTGTGCGGCTGGGTAAACCGTCGCCGTGATTTAGGCGGTCTTATCTTTATCGATATGCGAGATCGTGAAGGCGTCGTTCAGGTTGTTGTCGATCCAGATATGAAAGATATTTTCCCGATCGCGAACCAACTGCGTAATGAATTCTGTATCAAGTTTACTGGTGAAGTACGCGTTCGCCCGGACAGCCAAGTAAATAAAGATATGGCGACGGGTGAAGTAGAGCTTTACGCAACTGGCCTTGAGATCATCAACCGTTCAGAAGCGCTTCCACTAGACTTCAACCAAACGAACTCTGAAGAGCAGCGTCTTAAGTACCGTTACATCGATCTTCGTCGTCCAGAAATGAGCGACCGTATCAAGCTTCGTGCGCGTGCTTCTAGCTTCGTTCGTCGTTTCCTAGACGAGAACCTATTCCTAGACATCGAAACGCCAGTACTAACGAAAGCGACACCAGAAGGTGCTCGTGATTACCTGGTACCAAGCCGTGTTCACAAAGGTAGCTTCTACGCACTTCCTCAATCTCCTCAGCTGTTCAAGCAACTGCTGATGATGTCTGGTTTTGACCGTTACTACCAAATCGTTAAATGTTTCCGTGATGAAGATTTACGTGCTGACCGTCAGCCTGAATTTACTCAAATCGATATCGAAACATCGTTCATGACTTCTCAAGAAGTGCGTAACGTGACTGAGAAGCTTGTTCACGATATGTGGAAAGAACTTCTAGATGTTGAACTAGGTCAATTCCCAGTAATGCCTTTCTCTGAAGCGATTCGTCGTTTTGGTTCTGATAAGCCAGATCTACGTAACCCACTAGAGCTAGTGGACGTTGCTGACTTGGTTAAAGACGTTGAGTTCAAAGTATTCTCTGGCCCAGCTAACGACGAAAAAGGTCGCGTAGCGGTTATCCGTGTTCCAGGTGGTGCTAAGCTAACTCGTAAGCAAATTGACGGTTACGCTGAACACGTAAACATCTACGGCGCGAAAGGCCTAGCTTGGATGAAGATTAACGACCGTGCTGCAGGCATGGAAGGCATTCAATCTCCAGTTGCTAAATTCCTAAGCGAAGACGTAATCAAGGGTATTCTAGATCGCACTCAAGCTGAATCTGGCGATATCATTCTGTTTGGCGCAGACAAAGCGGGCATCGTTGCTGAAGCAATGGGCGCACTTCGTCTTAAACTAGGTACTGATCTAGAGCTAACAGACACATCTGCATGGGCTCCACTGTGGGTTGTTGACTTCCCAATGTTCGAAGAAGACGGCGAAGGTAACCTACACGCAATGCACCACCCATTCACATCGCCACTAGGTGTGAACGCGGAAGAGCTAAAAGCGAACCCAGCAGCAGCAAACTCTGATGCATACGACATGGTAATCAACGGCTACGAAGTAGGCGGCGGTTCGGTACGTATTCATAGCGCAGAAATGCAAACGGCTGTATTCGGTATCCTAGGTATTGAAGCTAAAGAGCAACAAGAGAAGTTCGGCTTCCTACTTGAAGCACTTAAGTACGGTACGCCACCACACGCAGGTCTAGCATTCGGTCTTGACCGTCTAGCTATGCTTCTTTGTGGTACAGAGAACATCCGTGATGTTATCGCATTCCCGAAAACAACAGCTGCAGCATGTCTGCTAACAGATGCGCCAAGCCTAGCAAACCCAGCATCACTGGAAGAGCTAGCAATCGCTGTTAAATTGGCAGAGAAGAAAGAGCAAGCGTAAGCCTGTTATCTTTCTTGTTGATGAAGAGATCCTAGTTGATAGAGAGCTCTTAATTAATTAGCCAAGATTTGTGAGTAAATTAGAAAATGCCCGTTAATTTGACGGGCATTTTTTTTTGCGTTCGATATACTAAGCTGAAAAGCATGTATAAATAATCAGTATTGAAGTTATGTCTATTATCTTAGGGATTGATCCTGGCTCTCGCATTACCGGCTATGGCGTGATTCGTCAAAATGGTCGCCATCTATATTACTTAGGTAGTGGTTGTATTCGTACTTCCGAAAAAGAATTGCCGGGTCGACTAAAACAGATTTATGCCGGTGTGAGCGAAATCATCACTCAGTTCCAGCCGGATGTGTTTGCGATCGAGCAGGTTTTCATGTCGAAGAACGCTGACTCTGCACTTAAGCTTGGACAAGCTCGAGGTAGCGCGATTGTGGCAGCGGTGAATGCAGATTTACCTGTTCATGAATATGCGGCTCGTTTGATCAAGCAAGCGGTGACTGGTAATGGTGGCGCTGATAAGTCTATGGTTCAGAATATGGTGATGAGCATGCTCAAACTACCCGCTAAGCCACAAGCCGACGCAGCCGATGCCCTCGGCGTAGCAATCACTCACGCTAACACTAATAAAACTTTGGTTGCACTGGCAGGTAAAGCGACAGGTGCGAGAAAAGGGCGCTACCGTTAATCCCCTATCGCTTCCTAAAAGTTTGCTTTCGATGAGCCTTACGCCCTGTTTGGCTCATATCAAAACAATACGCACCTAAATCCTTGATGAAATGAGATCTTTCGAACAGAACCCAGATAATAACATTGCGTATCATTTAACATGTTAATAACATTGGTCGGAGGTCTTACAAGTTAATCAAGGATGATCACTGATGAACCCAATCAAGCTGTGGCGCGCGCTGTTTCTACCTAAAAGTAATGGCTGGAGTAACAACGAAGTCAGACAAGCCGATATCTTATTACTCTTCACTTTTATCGCATTCTTCGTGGGTGTCTATAGCTTAATCAAGTGGACTAAGCACGAAGAGCAACTTCTGATCGCCACATCTGTATTTCTTATCGTATTCGAACTGATCTCTGCACTGCTACTTCGTGTGACGAGTAAGCCGAGCCTTGCACTTAACTTTGGTTTTGTCGGCATGGCGGTACACGCGTTGAACATCATTTATCAAAGTGGTGGGGTTGTGGCTTCTACTCAAGCTTATTGGGTGCCTTTGTTAGTGGTCGCTTTTTTCTTATCAGGAACACGAATTGTGGCCTTGGTGTGGAGTGGGTTAGTGATTGGCGTTTCATTGGTGATGACGTCTGCTCACCTTAACGGCTTTGAATTTCCGCAGTTAATACTTACTCCGGAAGCGGTGGTGGTTGAAACTTGGTCTGGCGTGATCATGCCGCTGGTGGTCATCTGCATTGCTCAAGCCTTTACCGCTAAGCAAAAAGAGGTGGCGATCGAAATGGCAGAGGATGCGATTTCAGAAAGCCAACAGATTGCCAATCAAGCGACTCAAAGTGAAGGGCGACTCTCGGTGGTGCTTGATCAAGCTAACTCAAACTCTGAAAGCTTACAGGGCGTATCTGTTCATTTAGACCAGCAGTCTCAGGACCTGCATGCTCAAGTTGAGGTGTTGAACATCAATTGTGAATCTCAAGCGAGTGCAGCAGAACAGATGAGTCAACAACTCCATCAAATGACTCAAGGCATTGAAGAATCCAATTCATTTGTATGTGAACTGAAAGAACGCAGCGAAGCGGTGGGTACCAAAGCGCAAAAGAGCTCAGAGTCACTAGAAGCTTCAACCGATGCGATCAGTCAAATCATTCAAAGTAATCAAGAGATCATGAAGGTCGCTGATTTGATCACTTCGGTTGCTGAGCAAACCAATCTGTTAGCACTTAATGCGGCAATCGAAGCGGCTCGAGCAGGTGAGCAAGGAAGAGGCTTTGCTGTGGTAGCTGATCAGGTAAGAGAGCTATCGGCGAAAAGCAGTCATTCGGCGATAGAGATTCGAACTTTGTTAGATCGCAGTAAAGAAGAAGTTGAACACGGCAGAGCAATCATCGAAACCACGGCGAGCGAGATGAACGGTATTATCTCTGAGGTGCAAACCATATCAACAGATGTTAATCAGCTCACCAATATTATGGCAATGCAGATGAATTCGTTAAAAGAGCTCGATCTCGCCAGTTCAGAAGTGGCGCAAAGTGTGGCGGAAACTAAATCGGTGTCAGGCTTAGTCGCGAATTATGGTTCTGAGCTAACAGGTCATGTGACTTCGGTTAAAGAATTGGTCGCGAGCTTGAACTGCGTGGTCTCGCAAGCCAAACAAGCCTAAATAATTCACTTCAAAAAACACAAAGAACTGGATAAGTATCCAGTTCTTTTATATTCTGTCCTTCAAATTAAATTCCATCAAGAGAGTGAATTGTGATCGGACGTCTCCGCGGTACATTAATAGAAAAACAGCCACCAGAATTATTGATTGAAGTCAGTGGTGTTGGTTATGAAGTTCAAATGCCAATGAGTTGTTTTTATGAGTTACCAAACGTAGGCGAAGAAGCAATTATCTACACTCATTTTGTGGTACGTGAAGATGCTCAGCTACTTTATGGTTTTAACACGGTTAAAGAGCGTGCCTTGTTCCGTGAAGTAATTAAAGCGAATGGTGTCGGCCCTAAACTTGGTCTTGGGATTCTTTCAGGCATGACCGCTAGCCAATTCGTTCAAAGTGTTGAACGAGAAGATATCTCTACGCTGGTTAAACTGCCGGGTGTGGGTAAGAAAACCGCAGAACGTCTGGTTGTTGAAATGAAAGACCGCCTGAAAGGGTGGGGCGCAGGTGACCTGTTTACACCTGCAACAGATGCAGCGCCAATGGACTCTATGCCAACGGTGCACGACGCGGAAGAAGAAGCGGTAAGTGCACTACTTGCATTAGGCTACAAGCCGACCCAAGCTTCTAAGGTGGTTTCTCAAGTGGCTAAAGATGGCATGACCAGCGAACAGTTGATTCGCGAAGCTCTGAAATCGATGGTTTAATACCTCATATACTCGTTCTACAAAACAGATTCATTCACTTTGCCTTTACACAGGGTCAAGAAGCGCATCGTCAAGAAGCGCATAGTTAGGAATATCAGAATTTATGATTGAAGCCGATCGCCTTATTGCACCGGACAACCCAGTATTCAAAGATGAAGATGTCATTGATCGTGCAATACGCCCTAAAGCACTGGCTGACTATCAAGGTCAGGATCACGTCCGTGGTCAGATGGAAATTTTCATCAAAGCAGCACAAATGCGTAATGAGGCGCTCGATCATCTGTTGATATTTGGTCCTCCAGGCTTGGGCAAAACCACATTGGCAAACATTGTTGCTAATGAAATGGATGTGAACATTCGTACCACTTCAGGACCTGTATTGGAAAAAGCAGGTGACTTGGCGGCATTGCTGACCAACCTTGAAGAAAATGATGTTCTATTCATTGATGAGATCCACCGCCTTAGTCCTGTGGTTGAAGAGGTTCTGTATCCGGCAATGGAAGATTACCAATTAGATATCATGATTGGTGAAGGCCCAGCGGCACGTTCTATCAAGATCGACCTTCCTCCTTTCACTTTGATTGGCGCAACCACTCGTGCTGGTTCACTGACATCGCCGTTGCGTGACCGTTTCGGTATTACTCAGCGTCTTGAGTACTATAAAGTTGAAGATTTACAAAACATCGTTCAACGAAGTGCTGATTGTCTTGGTCTTTCTATGGAATCGCAAGGGGCGTTAGAAGTTGCTCGTCGAGCTCGTGGTACGCCACGTATTGCTAACCGTTTACTGCGCCGTGTTCGTGACTATGCGGAAGTGAAAGGCGATGGACATATTTGCCCAGAGGTTGCTGATAAAGCGCTAAACATGTTGGATGTCGATGCTAAAGGTTTCGACTACATGGATAGGAAGCTTTTGCTTGCGATTATGGAGAAGTTTGGTGGTGGGCCGGTTGGTATAGACAACATGGCTGCGGCGATTGGTGAAGAAAGAGATACCATTGAAGATGTGTTAGAACCTTACTTGATTCAACAAGGTTATCTACAAAG
>NZ_JBFRLX010000222.1:0-6429 GCF_041470165.1 Vibrio sp. 10N.286.46.A8 | reverse complement strand
TATGGGTATAAACCTACACGTAGGCATATAGACTCGATTGATTAGTTAGAAGTTTCTAACTAATCAATAACTTAAAATCTTTGATGTTAATAAAGGCACCTTGATGCTCTTTGATTTTTTCAAGTGGCCATTCCCACCACTGTTCCATTAAAAGAGCTTCCCTTTCGTCTTCAGTAAAGCGCTTCTTAATCTCTTTCGCTGGAACACCGCCCACAATACTGAATGCTTCTACATCTTTGGTCACAATAGAACCTGCTGCAATCACTGCACCATGCCCGATAGCCACTCCTGGGAATATTTTCACGTCTTCACCAATCCAAACATCGGATCCAACAACAACTTGATAATGCTCCTCAACATACTTAGTATGCGAGTAAATAGTACCTTTGTTAAAATCCAATCCTTGTTTCTGCATCAATCGATGATCTGCTCGATGAAAGCAAGGGTGAGTCGACACATAATCATTGATCGGGTGGTTATTTAGGACAATTTTCACATTATTAGCAATCGAGCAAAAACGACCTATTTTGACATTGTTCATATTACAATGAGTATCAATATAAGTACCGAAGCCAATATATGAAGCATTCACATCACAATCGCTTGCTACAGAGTTACAGCCTTCAAATTGAGTGTCTGTAAAGTTTGATTTTCGAGAAAGGAAGTTCTTCTGTTTTTTTTGATCACGAATGAATATTAGCTTCTTAATCTTGCGTATGATTTTTTTCATAATGAGTCTATTCGCCATTACCAGATAGGAGTTTGTGATAAAAACCATCAACAGTGTAATCTTCAAGCTTAATCAAAACTGATTCGTCAAACTCGCTAGAAATAAAGTATTCCATACTACCAGTAAGTTCATTTAGAGAGTCAAATATAAGAAAGTTATCTTTTGAGTATAAAGGATGATTATAAAGACTCGTATTATTCGTGATTACTTTTTTTCGAGCATACAATGCTTCTTTAACCCTCATAGTATCAGACGTCTGTCCATCAAGAACCATTTCCAATACACATTTGGTATTGAGCATCACGGTTAGGTATTCAACATAGGAATAAGACGGTTTTTTGTCAAAAACAATAAAATTGCACTTAAAACCATCTAATGCACCTTTTATTTTCTGAACCTTTTCTTTCCTTCCTTTATCCACGCCGACAAAAGAAACATCGAAATCAGATGATTTTTCTATCTCATCGATGATTTTCAGTTGAGGCATAGGTAGGTAAATATGCTTAAAGTCATACTTTGCTGCATCACCTTCATCAAACGTATATTTTTCAAAATCATTTAGGTGATGGTTCAGGCTTCCATCTGTGACATTTCTAAAAACAATCACCTTCCTCCCATCAATCTTTGATATCGACTTTATATCTCTCAGAGAATCGGTGGTGAATATGACATCGAAGCCTTTTAGTGCCTTTATTTGTCGTCTTATGATCGCTCCATAAGCCTCATGATAATGTTTTTTACTATAGAAAAATAAAAAGGAAACTAATTTAACTAGCCACTTACTTAGGAATATATGATGCTTTTCATAATCAGACGATAGGACGTCAATTTCTAGTTTTTCATACTGTTGCTTATAGCCTACAAAAACCAGTTTCGGTTTCAATTTATCGTTCATAAGGCAACCTTTTAAAAGACTCGACAATACTTCCTAATGCACTATTGGCTTTACTACCTTCAACTACCTTCTCGTAATAACTAACATACGCTGCAGCCATGACATCGGCATTGAATTGATCTCTCGCGTATTCATTGCAACGAGCTGAATCATAGGAGTCAGAATTTAAGATCCCTTCTACGAGCTCTTGTTCACAGATCGATAAAAGACCTACCTCACCAGAAACTAATTCCGGCAGTGAGCCATAGGGTGTACCAAACACTGGACAACCAAAATACAAACTCTCTGTAATCGCTAAGCCAAACGGTTCATGCCAAGTCACGGGGAATATCAGACCTTTTGACTGAGTCATGATCTGAGATTTCGTTGTATCGTCCACCATTCCTAAAAAACGAACATGACGATCTAGCGTTAACCTAAAACCCATTTTTAAGTTCAATCGATGGCCGCCCAATACATCAAGCTGCTGACCCGCTTTCTTGGTAATATCAATGGCACCTTGAACATTTTTAACTCGCCACGCCGCTTTCCCAAGGAAATGGAAACGCTCTCGTTTCAAATTAAAGTTAGGCTTTTGGTAGTTGTCCCAATTCAAGCCATTGTAAACATAAGCTTGTGCACCATGATTTTTTGCGTGCTGAGATGAAACAAAGACGGTATTCGGGTCAATAGGGCCGTCTGAATTACCATGCTGAGTTAAAATGTAGGGATAAGAGATAGGCTCTAGATCAGAGTGGAAATGTACAACATCAATATCATTAGGAAGCTGACTTTGCAGTGGTACATTTGGTTGATACTCAATGACTCTCGCCCAATCACACTTTGTTCCTTTGCCAGCGAGCAGCGTCACTCGGTGCCCAGCCAAATGCAACGCATAAACTAAGTCCCAAATGACTCGTTCCGTTCCACCGTAATTCACCACAGGTAACGTGGCTCTTGTATACATTAGAATATTCATAATCACTTAATTTTTAGAAGCTTTTACTTTAGCGACAACTGCTTGATGAACACACTCTGGAACAAATTGCTCTATGTCTCCACCATGAATAGCAACTTCACGAACCAGTGTTGATGATAAAAAAGCAAACTCTTCTGAAGGTGTCAAAAACAGGCTCTCTAGTTCTGGTTTTAACCGACGATACATTGTCGTCAAACCAAATTCATACTCAAAGTCCATTGTTGTTCTTAAGCCACGCACCAAAATTGAGGCATTTTGCTCGGTCGCGAAATCAACCAGTAAACCGCTAAAACCTTCGACGGAAACATTAGGTAATTCATCGCAAGTTTCTCGCAATAAGGCCACACGCTCATCTAAGCTAAATAAGGTGGCTTTACTTGGGCTCTCTGCGACACCAATGACAAGTTTTTCAAACATACATGCGGCACGTTTAATTAAGTCATAATGGCCGTTAGTCACTGGATCAAAAGTACCTGGGTATATTGCTATTTTCATGACATTCCTTTATTCACTGGATGTTTTCTTGTTTTTCAATCGGCCTAATACACGGTCTAGCTGCTCAATCACCGATTTTGTAGAAATAAGAGCCATAAGATCTTTTCCTTTTACTCGGGTTCCCCATGGAAGCTCGTCAACCGCTTTACCGTGTTGCTCTTCAGCAATCTGTTCATAGACAGAAACCACACTGTCTAAACTATGGTAAGGCCCTGTTCGCATTGGGTTACTGTGCGCATACAAACCAATCACGGGGACACCTTGAGTCGTCGCAATGTGTGCAGGCCCTGAATCAGGAGCGATCACAACACTGGATTTACCAATCACTGCGGTAAGCTGCTTTAACGAGGTTGAGCCTACTAAGTTAATACAAGGTGATGTCATGTGCTGAGATATATTGTCAGTTAAATTGCGCTCTCTATCCGTTGGAGCACCACAAAAAACCACTTTAAAGCCTAACTGATAAGCGTGATCGGCGACAGCGGCATAGCGCTCAACTAACCAGTTTCTCTCATCTTTACTCGCGGCAGGGCTAATAACAATATACGGCTCATGCGCAAGCTCCATCGATAGTTTTTGGTCTTCATCAGACAAAGCAAGATCCCATGTCGGTATCTGCTTAGGACACCCCAAAAAGTAAGCAAATTCAGAGAAATTATCTAACACATGAGATGCGTCCGTTTTTGGTAGCTTGCGATTGGTAAAGAGCCACTGCCCCTCTTTGGCACGTGTCCAACTAAAACCAAGTTTTACTTTTGCCTTTACTCCGATCGTTAACAGGCTGGCTCTTAATGCAACTTGCATATGCAGCAAATAATCAAACCGAGTTGAACGCAGGGCTCTCCATACTTCTTTCATTCCTTTTAGGCCGCGTTTTTTATCAAACACTACAACTTGAATTCCAGGTATATCACCAAGTAATTGAGCTTCGATTTTTCCCATCACCCACGTGATCTGACATTCTGGATAGGTAGCTTGAATAAGTTGCACCACAGAAAGGGCATGACAAACGTCACCAATGGCAGATAAACGCAGAATACAAATAGATTTTGGAGCAGAAAGAGCGTTATTCATTGATCGATTCCAATGGCATCATTTCTAGAACAGCAGAAACAACGTTATCTGGCTTGATATCTTGAAGGCATGGCGAATAGACATCATCGCTAATTTGACATCTGTTTTTATAACAAGGGACGCAGTTACGTTCAGATTGCACAAGTCTAATATTGGCGACTCTTTGGGAGCTAACACCATTGCTGTATAAATTGTTCGTTACATCAATTGGCTCTTCATATGGCCAAGGTGACCACATGCTTGCTGGCGCTACGCTAATAATAGATACAATTGGGATAGAGTAACCTGATGCGAGGTGACCCGGGCCACTATCAGGTCCAACAAAACCATCACTGTGTTTTATTAATACAGAGGTTTGAGCTAATGATAACTCCCCCAAAACACTGACCAGTTGATTCGATTCAGGAACTTGGCTAATGATTTGTTCAACAATGGTCTCGTCTCGTTCTAATTTAGCGCCAGATAAGACAATATTATAACCTGCAGATATCAGACGATTGATGACTTCAACCCAATACGAGACTGGCCACTGCTTAATTTCGTTGGAGGATGGCGCATGCACAACAATGTAGTTTGATGGCAATCTCTTTTGAACCACTGAAGGTAATAACTCTTCGGGAGAGACTAGCCGTGCAATACAATTAACATCTATGGTATCCAG
Organism: Vibrio sp. 10N.286.46.A8; assembly: GCF_041470165.1. Lineage (NCBI taxonomy): Bacteria > Pseudomonadati > Pseudomonadota > Gammaproteobacteria > Vibrionales > Vibrionaceae > Vibrio > Vibrio sp. 10N.286.46.A8. The sequence continues at coordinate 1,616 of NZ_JBFRLX010000222.1, read as the reverse complement.
CATACGAGCAACGCGACTCATTTTATGCTCAAAGCGATGCTGTTCTTTAATGTAATGAGTATAAATTAACTTTTTAACCCAGGCGCCAGAAAGCGATTCATCAATTGCACCAAGTCTTTTCTTACCAAAGATAAAACTATAGATAGCTGTTCTATCATTAAGCATTTCATTGACGACTAAATCATATCGACCATGCGTTTTTAAAATCCGGTAATAGTCCTTAACGGATGCTCTTGGCGGAATTTCAACTAAAGAGTCAACGTCTGGATTGGTACCAAAAACCATCTCCCCTCTAGCATTAACTAAAACATCTATTGTGGCGGTCGGAAACGCTTTTCTCAGACTATGGGTAAAAGCAGAGATCAACAAACTATCACCAATGCAATGAGTGGCAACAACTAATATTTTTTGGTAACTACATGAATCGTTCATTAATCTGTTCGGCGTTTGATATACTGTTCTACCAAGTATGCCATAAACTCCCCAATACGAGACAGTGATTCATGTTTACAACAAAGCAAATCCATAAAACAACGTACTGGTATAACCCTAAGTTACTCACCGAAGACGTTGAATTGGCTTTTTCTGTGGATTATTGGAAGGCAAATCAAGCAATACTGGGGCACGCTCAAGGTAGAGGAACAACATGGTTTGTTAAGGGAGAAAAAAGCGATTTCGCTCTTCGACATTATCATCGCGGCGGCTTGTTTGGAAAGCTAGTTAGAGACAGCTATTTATTTACTGGATTAGAGAGCTCACGAGCATACCAAGAGTTAATGTTACTTGAGCTTCTAGCTAAACATAACGTTAATGTCCCAAGCCCAGTTGCTGCAAAGGTATCGAGAGAAGGGATCGTTTACAAAGCCGATATTTTAATTGAAAAGATTTCCGACGCAGAAGACTTAGTAAAGATATTGTCGAACAAAAAACTATCCGATACCCATTTCAACGATATTGGCCATCAAATTCGAAAAATGCACGATGCAGGGGTCAATCATACCGACCTCAATATCCATAACATTCTCGTAGATAAAGCAGGTAAGGTTTGGATTATCGATTTTGATAAATGCTTAACGCAGACAGGCAGCAACTGGAAAGAGAGTAATCTAAAGCGACTCGAGCGCTCATTCGAAAAAGAAGTTCGCTTAGGAAAGATTGATGCTCAGCACTTTGATTTTTCACAAATTGAACAAGGGTACAATTCCAGTACCCTTGAGAGCCTGTGATTTATTCTTCTTTCAAACCAAATAACTTACGAAGTTTCTTTTTCTTTTTATAGATATGCCCTCGAATCACTTCAGCAAGAGGGCGCTTGAAGGACACTTCTTTAGCTAAGCGTATTTGCTCTTCAAATGGTTTATCTCCATGTGCTTCAAAGAACCGTTCCAACACCGTTCTCGCCCAGTCTTTTCGTCCACTCGTTGAATAATGATTGAGCCAAGCTTTCGCTGGTTCAATATTCACCTGTGTAGAGAGCGCTTCAGATAACGCAAACTGCTCTAAAGTGTGTGCCTCACACCCTTCTTGACGTAACGCTTGAATCAACACATCGGCATAATCAAAAGCCGATGAGTGTTTTCCGGTGATACCAATGACTGCCGACGCCCACATAACAG
>NZ_JBFRLX010000221.1:0-2729 GCF_041470165.1 Vibrio sp. 10N.286.46.A8 | reverse complement strand
GGTCTTCTCATTATCGGAATGAGAGAATATTTAAATGATGAACAAATAAAAAAATTAAATAGATTTAATAAAAACAGCTCAAAAATAAAAGTTCTTACGTTTGATGATTTACTGTTTAACACTAAGCAACTTCAAAATAATATTCGAGCTCGAGTTAAGTTTAATACCTAACAAGGGATTTATTCGCATCAGAGGATAAAATAAATTGCTCAAACATATAGCTGTACTACTGTTGATAATTATTCTGACATTTGGAACTTACCTGTCTAAATTCGGATTTCGAGATGATGCTTCATCTTGGGCAAATTTTGGGTCATTTTCTGGCGGTACTGCTGCTGTATTAATAGCTCTTTATGGTGTCATATATACGATTTGGCAGAATCGGAATGGTAAGTCTAAATATATAATCGAAGATCATATTCGATTAATGAGAACCTATAAATCGGCTCATAGCGGTGGTTATACAAACAAGGGTTATGAGTTTTTAAAATGGCTGTGGCCTAATGCTGTTTCTCAGCTAACCAGAGATGGAAAGCCAACAGTAGATGACATTCTAAGTAACTCGAACTTAAGTGAGATGGCTCAATGGAAACGCAGTATTCTTAAAGTTGAACGCAAGTTAATAGCTCAGTTTGTGAATGAAATGAGTAGAGAAGAGCTGAAGTTAGCATGGTTATATTGCTCAATAGGTGAGCTTCCGAAAGAATATAAAAATGCAATAGAACCCAAATGGTCTGAACTCCCTTTATCAGATAGTGAAAGAAGTCTTTTTGACGCTGTAAAAAGCCTATAAGAAATAAGGATTAAGGCGTTGTTCTGCCTAAAAACATCCACTAAGGTTAACGTTCAAAATAGAGGCGAGCCCTTAACCCTGGGGTGTTATCTCTTAGAATAAGATGGGCATGGTGACGCTTTACTACGGCATCAACCAGAGACAAGCCAAGGCCATTGCCAAATTCCGTTCGACTCTTATCTGCACGGAACATAGGCCGACAAACATTCATCTTGTCTTTATCTGATATCCCGATACCGTTGTCCGCCACCGTGACACCAAAGTAATCAACCACCACTTCAATTTCGCCCTTTTCCGGTGTGTATTTCACTGCATTTTCAACCATGTTGAAGACAGCCCTGAACAGAAGACTTTTATCACCCAATACTTCGCACTCTTGGTCTAGCCGACAAACCAAACTCTGTTGCTTCATTTCAGCTATTGGGCTGATAAACTCGATCGCATCTTGAGCTATTTTCCCGAGATCTACACGCTCTGTGGCGATCAAGGTTTGCCCGCTATTCAGCTTGGTGATCTCTAACATGCTATTGAATAGGGATAGAATGAGTTCCAACTCATCATGGCAAGCCGAGAATTGCTCTTGATGTTCGTCGGTCAATGTTGAATCCGATAATACCTCTTCTAAGCGTAACTTTAGCCGAGCCATAGGAGTGCGCATATCATGAGCCATGCCTACCGTTAACGACTTCAATGACTCTTCATTTTTAGCCATTTGTTCAATCATGAAATTGAGATGAATCGCTAAAATGTCAAATTCATCATCTTGTTTGGAGACGAGGATTTTTACGTTTTTTTCACCACACAGCACTCGATTCATCGCTTGGTTGACTCTTTCTAAACGCTTTAAGATCAGAACCGTAAAAAACAGAGCCGCAATCAGCATGACTGCAATAGGCAGCACGATGCCCGAAAATACAATCGGGATTAGAGTTTTTCGATACTCTTCTACCGCCCGTCTATCAATACCAATCACCAAGCGATGCGTATCTCCAATGCTAATGTTGGCGGTTTCAGACATAAGCGAAACAACAGGATAAGACGTGGTTAGTAAAGGGCTTGTTCGCTCAGAAAGGCGATAGTAAAAATTAGTGTCGGATGTTTGCTTTACGGCAAGTAACCTTTCAACGTCCTCTTTACTTTGATTGGCTGCATAACTGAATTCGGATGACTCATCTTGCAGCTGTCGAATGAGTTGTGCCCGATGGAACGCATCTGAGTCTTTGTATACCTGCCTAATCACGATGACATTAATCACTGTCACCAACACAAACAAACCGACTAGAGTCTTAAATACAGAGGAGCGAGTGAGGGAGTAATCATCGACGAAGGACATAACCTGCCCCTCTCACTGTATGAAGCAAATCAGGGCAACCTGCTTCTTCAAGCTTCCTTCTTAAATTGGCGACATGAACATCAATGACATTGGTTTTCGGGTCAAAGTGGTAGCTCCAAATAGCCTCAAACAAGCGCATTCTTGAAACAACTTGCTCACTGTGCTCAACGAAATACTGAATCAGTTGAAACTCTTTGGGCTGCAATTGGAGATCTTGGTTTTTACACACTACTCTATGAGCGCGTAAATCGATTTCTAAGCAGTCATATATCAAATTTGTCTCAGTAACGGGCTGACGTTTAGTTCTATTGATAATGATGTCTACTCGTGCAACAAGCTCAGCCAGAGCAAAAGGTTTTATCAGATAATCATCACTTCCTGCTTGAAGGCCATTCACGCGATCTTCCACGCTGTCCATGGCACTCAAAATTAATACCGGTAAATTTTCTTCTGTCGCTTTGATTGCAGAGAGAACTTTCATTCCATCCAAATACGGTAACATGCGATCAAGAATCACCAGTTGATACTCGGAGCTTAACGCCATCATTAAGCCTTTTTTGCCATCTTCTGCTTGGTCGACCGCATAACCATGTTCTTCAAGAC
>NZ_JBFRLX010000220.1:0-7117 GCF_041470165.1 Vibrio sp. 10N.286.46.A8 | reverse complement strand
GTGTAGAGTTGGGTGAGCGTGGATAGTCAGTGCGATATCTTCTGCATCACAACCCATTTCGATTGCTAGGCCGATTTCGCCAAGAAGTTCACCACCGTTAGTACCAACAACAGCACCACCGATTACGCGATGAGTCTCTTTATCGAAAATCATCTTAGTCATACCGTCAGCACAGTCTGAAGCGATTGCACGACCAGAAGCAGCCCAAGGGAAAGTAGCAACTTCGTAGTTCAGGCCTTCCGCTTTCGCTTCTTTCTCAGTCTTACCTACCCAAGCTACTTCTGGCTCAGTGTACGCAATTGATGGAATTACTTTAGGATCGAAGTAGTGCTTCTTACCAGAGATAACTTCAGCAGCTACGTGACCTTCATGCACACCTTTGTGAGCAAGCATTGGTTGACCAACAACATCACCGATCGCGTGGATGTGAGGAACGTTAGTACGCATTTGCTTATCAACATTGATGAAACCGCGCTCATCAACTTCGATACCTGCTTTTTCAGCGTCGATAAGTGCACCGTTTGGAACACGACCGATAGCAACAAGAACTGCATCGTAGCGCTCAGCTTCTACTGGTGCTTTTTTGCCTTCCATTGAAACGTAGATACCGTCTTCTTTCGCTTCAACAGCAGTAACTTTAGTTTCAAGCATTAGCTTGAACTTGTCTTTAATGCGCTTAGTGAAGACTTTAACGATGTCTTTATCCGCAGCAGGGATAACTTGATCGAACATCTCAACAACTTCAACTTTAGAACCTAGAGAGTGGTAAACCGTACCCATCTCAAGACCGATGATACCACCGCCCATGATAAGCAGTTTTTCTGGTACTTCGTTTAGTTCTAGTGCATCCGTAGAATCCCAAATACGTGGGTCTTCATGTGGGATGAAAGGAAGTTTGATTGGGCGAGAACCCGCAGCAATGATTGCGTTGTCGAAGTTAACTGTCGTTGCTTCGCCTTCGCCTTCAACAAGAATGCTGTTAGGACCAGTGAACTTACCAAAACCGTTAACAACTGTAACGTTACGCATCTTAGCCATACCGCCAAGACCGCCAGTCAGTTGATCAACTACTTTTTCTTTCCAGATACGGATCTTGTTGATGTCCGTCTGTGGCTCGCCGAATACAACGCCGTGCTCTGCCATCGCTTTTGCTTCTTCAATTACTTTAGATACGTGAAGAAGTGCTTTTGATGGAATACAACCAACGTTTAGACATACACCACCAAGAGTGCTGTAACGTTCAACTAGTACTGTTTCTAGACCTAAATCCGCACAACGGAATGCCGCTGAGTAACCAGCAGGACCTGAACCAAGTACAACAACTTGGGCTTTAATTTCTTTGCTCATTGTGACCTCTTGTAGTCATTATCCCTAACAGGCTGAGTAGATGTTCTTAAAATTATTGGGCTTTCAAACAGGAAACATTTTACAGAGATGTTAACAGTGTGAAAGTAGCTTTAAGTTAGCCTGTGAGCTAGACAACAATTCCCCCGCAGTTTATGAGAAATGCCGGAAACTGTTCTCTAAAAATAGTCTTTATATAAAGAATTAAGGTGACCCGAAAGTCACCTTAATAATTACTTTCTCAATTACAGTACTAGACGACGAATGTCAGATAGTGCGCTGTTTAGGAAAGTAATGAAGCGTGCACCTTCAGCACCATCGATCACACGGTGATCGTATGATAGAGACAGTGGAAGCTGTAGACGTGGTTGGAACTCTTTACCATTCCAAACTGGCTTAATCTCAGACTTAGATACACCTAGGATACCTACTTCTGGAGCATTTACGATTGGTGTAAATGCAGTACCGCCAATACCACCAAGGCTAGAGATTGTGAAACAACCGCCTTGCATGTCTGCCGCTGTTAGCTTACCAGAGCGTGCTTTCTTAGAAACAACCATTAGTTCTTCAGATAGCTCGTAAATACCTTTCTTGTTCACGTCTTTGAAAACAGGAACAACTAGGCCGTTTGGTGTATCAACTGCGATACCCACGTTTACGTACTTCTTAAGAATGATGCTTTCGCCATCATCAGAAAGAGACGAGTTGAATGCAGGGAATGCTTCTAGCGCTTTAGCAACAGCTTTCATGATGAACACAAGTGGAGTGATCTTCATGCCAGTGTCTTTCTTCGCTTCGATTGCGTTCTGTTCTTTACGGAATGCTTCTAGCTCAGTGATGTCTGCGTTGTCCCACTGTGTAACGTGCGGGATCATTACCCAGTTACGGTGCAGGTTAGCGCCAGAGATCTTCTTAATCTTAGAAAGCTTCTGAACTTCAGTTTCGCCGAACTTGCTGAAGTCAACTTTTGGCCACGGTAGTAGACCAAGAGCAGAACCGTCGCCGCCTTTGCCAGATGCTGCTGCACCAGACTCAAGACGCTTAAGTGCATCTTTAACGTAAGACTGAACGTCTTCTTTAAGTACGCGACTCTTACGACCAGTACCTTTAACTTTCGCTAGGTTTACACCGAATTCACGAGCTAGACGACGAACAACTGGAGATGCGTGAGCGTACTCGCCGTTCTCTTGGAAGTCGCCAGCTGCTGGAGCTACTGCTTCTGCTTTAGGAGCAGGTGCTGCTGCCGGAGCTGCTGCTTGTGCTGGAGCTGAAGCCGCTACTGCTACTGGAGCTGCGCCTTCAACAACGAAAGTCATGATTGAAGAGCCTGTTGACACTTTGTCGCCAGCTGCAATCTTGATTTCTTTTACTGTACCAGCGAATGGTGCAGGCACTTCCATTGAAGCTTTGTCGCCTTCAACAGTAATTAGAGATTGCTCTTCTTCTACTGTATCGCCAACCGCTACCATGATTTCAGTAACTTCTACTTCGTCGCCACCGATATCTGGAACGTTCACTTCTTTCTCAGCAGATGCTACTGGAGCCGCTGCAACTGGTGCCGCTGGAGCAGGATCTGCTGCAACTGGAGCGCCAGAACCTGCCACTTCAAATACCATCACTAGAGAACCAGTAGATACTGAATCACCAGAAGCGATCTTGATTTCTTTAACGATACCAGCGAATGGTGCAGGAACTTCCATTGAAGCCTTGTCACCTTCAACAGTAAGAAGAGATTGCTCTTCTTCTACTGCGTCGCCGATAGCTACCATGATTTCAGTTACTTCAACTTCATCACCGCCGATATCAGGAACGTGAACTTCTTTAAGCTCAGCCGCCGCTGCAGGAGCGGCTGCAACTGGTTCTGCCGCTTCAACTGCTGGCGCAGCCGGTGCTGCTGCACCTTCCGCTTCAAAGATCATGATAAGAGAACCGGTAGAAACAGAATCACCTTCTGAAATCTTGATTTCTTTAACGATACCCGCTTGAGACGCAGGAACTTCCATTGAAGCTTTGTCGCCTTCAACAGTGATCAGTGACTGCTCTTCTTCAACCTTGTCGCCAACGTTTACAAGAATCTCAGTTACTTCAACCTCGTCAGCACCGATGTCTGGTACATTAATTTCGATTGTCATTGTATTTACCTACCTTAATGCCAGTCTTATGCGTATTGCGGGTTAATTTTGTCTGCGTCGATGCCGAATTTAGCAATTGCTTCAGCAACTACTGATTTCTCAACATCACCACGTTTAGCCAGTTCAGTAAGTGCTGCAACAACAACGTAGCCTGCATTTACTTCGAAGTGACGACGTAGGTTTTCACGGCTGTCTGAGCGACCGAAACCGTCAGTACCAAGTACTTTGTAAGACTCAGAAGGCATGAATGCACGTACTTGCTCAGCGTAGTTCTTCATGTAATCCGTAACTGCGATTGCAGGTTCGTTACCAAGAACAGTTGTGATGTACGGTACTTTCTCTTCAGCTTCTGGGTGAAGCATGTTGTCACGCTCTACCGCTTGGCCGTCACGAGTCAGTTCGTTGAACGACGTTACTGAGAATACATCAGATGCTACGCCGTACTCTTCGCTCAGGATCTTAGCGGCTTTACGCGCTTCGTTCATGATAGTACCAGAGCTCATTAATTGAACCTTAGACTTAGAACCTGCGTAAGACTCAAGCTTGTAAATACCCTTACGGATGCCTTCTTCAGCGCCTTCTGGCATTGCTGGCATTGCGTAGTTTTCGTTCATTACTGTTAGGTAGTAGTAAACATTCTCTTGGTTCTCACCGTACATGCGACGGATACCGTCTTGCATGATTACCGCTAGCTCGTAAGCAAACGTTGGGTCGTAAGAGATACAGTTAGGTACAGTGTTCGCCATGATGTGCGAGTGGCCATCTTCGTGCTGTAGACCTTCGCCGTTTAGCGTTGTACGGCCTGCAGTTGCACCAAGTAGGAAACCACGAGCTTGTTGGTCACCTGCTAACCAAGCCATGTCACCAATACGTTGGAAACCGAACATTGAGTAGTAGATGTAGAACGGAATCATCGGTAGATCGTTTGTGCTGTATGAAGTTGCAGCTGCAACCCATGAAGCCATAGAACCTAGTTCGTTGATACCTTCTTGAAGAACTTGACCAGAAGTCGCTTCTTTGTAGTAAGAAACGATACCTTTATCTTCAGGCGTGTAGTCTTGACCGTGTGGGTTGTAGATACCAACCTGACGGAATAGACCTTCCATACCGAATGTACGAGCTTCATCACAGATGATAGGAACAATGTTCTTACCAATGTTCTTATCTTTAAGAAGGATGTTAAGCGTACGTACATAAGCCATCGTTGTAGAGATATCACGCTTCTGTTCACCCAGTAGAGGTGCGAATGCGTCTAGCTCAGGAACTTTGAACTCTTGAGTGAATTTTGGCAGACGCTGAGGAGTGTAACCTTGTAGTGCTTTACGACGAGCATGTAGGTATTCGTACTCAGCAGAACCTTCTTCCAGTGTTAGGTAAGGAAGCTCAGATACTTTCTCATCAGAAAGGATGTCTTGTAGGCCTAGACGGTCACGTAGGTATTGTACGTGAGTCATGTCCATCTTCTTAACACCGTGAGCGATGTTCTTACCTTCTGCAGCTTCACCCATACCGTAACCTTTAACTGTCTTAGCTAGGATTACTGTTGGTTTGCCACCTGTCTCTTTTGCATTGTTGAATGCAGCGAACAGTTTAGAAGAGTCGTGACCACCACGTTTCAGTTCGAAGATTTGGTCGTCAGTCATGTCTGCAACTAGTGCAGCTGTTTCTGGGTACTTACCAAAGAAGTGCTCACGTACGTATGCGCCATCTTTAGATTTGAATGTTTGGTAGTCACCATCGATAGTTTCATTCATTAGTTGAAGAAGCTTACCAGTCGTGTCTTTAGCTAGTAGAGAATCCCAGTTGCTACCCCAGATAACTTTAACAACGTTCCAACCTGCGCCTTTAAATAGGCCTTCAAGTTCTTGGATGATGCTACCGTTACCCATTACAGGGCCGTCTAGACGCTGTAGGTTACAGTTGATTAGGAAACATAGGTTGTCTAGCTTCTCACGCGCAGCGAAAGAGATAGCACCACGTGATTCTGGCTCATCCATCTCACCGTCACCTAGGAACGCGTATACACGCTGACCTGAAGTATCTTTCATGCCACGACCTTCAAGGTACTTAAGGAAGCGCGCTTGGTAGATAGCAGAGATAGGGCCTAGACCCATAGATACTGTTGGGAACTGCCAGAATTCAGGCATTAGTTTAGGATGCGGGTATGAAGGGATACCTTTACCATCAACTTCTTGACGGAAGTTATCTAGCTGTTCTTCAGTTAGACGACCTTCAACGAATGCACGAGAGTAGATACCAGGAGAGATGTGACCTTGGTAGTAAACTAGATCGCCACCGTCTGTCTCGTTTGGAGCACGGAAGAAGTGGTTAAAACATACTTCGTAGAACGCAGCAGCTGACTGGTAAGAAGCCATGTGACCACCAAGGTCTAGGTCTTTCTTAGAAGCACGCAATACAATCATGATTGCGTTCCAGCGAATAATCGAACGAATACGACGCTCAAGAGTTACGTCACCAGGGTAAGCTGGCTCTTGTGCTGCTGGAATTGTGTTGATGTAGTTCGTGTTGATGCCTGTAGCCATATCAACACCATCTAAACGCGCTTTATCTAGAACTTGTTCTAGTAAAAACTGTGCACGTTCTACACCTTCTTCACGTACTACTGACTCAAGAGCTTCTAACCAATCTTGAGTTTCCAGAGCATCAACGTCATGCTTCATGTCAGACATGGCGATCTATCCTTTTTGTTAGTTGGATTCTACTAAACACGTAAAAAGCCGAAGTATTACGACTATTTACCCTGTTGGATTCGACGTAAAGAACGTTCGCGGCGCGATTCTTCTTTGGTCAAATCCATCAATGTTTCTTCGATGTAAGCTAAATGAGAGTGTGACATTTCACGCGCCTGTTCTGGCTGTCCTGAAACGATCGCATCTACAATATTAGCTCGATGTATACTCACTTTCTCCACAACGTCTTTACGACGATGCAACAGTTTTAAATTTTCTAAGACGTTTTGTTCGAGTAACGGAGCCAAGCTACGAACAATGTGCAATAACACCACATTGTGCGCTGCCTCTGTTAAAGCAATAAGAAAAGCCATCACAGCTGCAGACTCGGCTTCAATATCACCCTTATCTTGCGCACCGCGAATTTTTTCTTGGCATGCTTGAATTCGAGCAAAGTCTTCATCAGTACCACGTAATGCCGCGAAGTAAGCCGAAATCCCTTCCATCGCATGACGCGATTCCAACAAGTCTAGTTGGGTTTCAGAATGGGAGGACAACAAATTAAGCAAAGGATCTGAAAAGCTTTTCCAGATATTTTCGCTAACAAACGTACCTCCACCTTGACGGCGAGTAAGCAAGCGTTTTGCTTCTAAACGTTGTATCGCTTCTCGGATTGAAGGACGAGACACATCGAACTGTTTCGCCAGTTCACGCTCAGGCGGCAGCTGCTGCCCTGGAGCCAGTGTTCCTTCCACTATCAACCTTTCTAACTCTTGTTCGATAACGTCCGAGAGTTTTGGCTGACGAATCCTTTGATAAGCCATAGTTTGTTGTTCTTCTTTTTCTTCGCTGACAATTGGTATTACCAATTTTAAGTTGGGCAGAAATTAACATAATTAAAACGCCACTGTCCAGACTAAAATTGACCTGAATCATAGAACACAGCACGAA
>NZ_JBFRLX010000219.1:0-8652 GCF_041470165.1 Vibrio sp. 10N.286.46.A8 | reverse complement strand
CATTTATATATTCTATCGCTTTTTCTTAAAAAGTCCTATGTAAAATAGATATTTACTCAAAAATTTGAACTTTATCCAAGAAAATTACCCAGTAAGCCGACTTTTCGAAACCTTATGAAATGCAAGGGTTTTATCCTCCAATCATTACGGTAGGCATACCCAAGACAATAGTACCCCCGTGGGCAGTTGTATCTCCCATACGCGCAGCAGGCTTATTCATGATAAGTACAGTAGCACTGCCTTTGATGATGCTATCTGGGGGACCAACACAAACACACATATCCCCAAGCGTTGCTGCAGGCATATTGCCAATGAGAACTGTCGGTACACCAGGTCCAACGATTGGGCCTCCGACATGGGGGATTGGTGGAAGTGCGGGTGTCTGCATCGGGCAAACATGCATGTCAGTTAATCTTGCGGCTAACGTCATCGGCCACTCCTGTCATCTGTAACTTTATGATTGGCTGCCTTTGGCAAGCTCGAGAGCAATACCAATGGATTTCTTATAGTACTCGTTGGTTTTATCCCAATTGGGTAAGGCTGCGGAATGGTTGATTGCACCCGCTACCGCTTTGGAATATAAGAAAGGGTCGGGGAGGACGTTGGGTAAGTCAGGTGCAACAATACTGCCGGATCCGTTCCAAAATACGGCTTGAGCTAGCCAAGATGGCCCACAATTTAGTTGGAGCTTATTCGCAAAGAGTTCACTCTTTCTTCTCTGTTCTTCTGAAGGTGACTTGACCCAATCTTTGGCTGTTGAAATACATTGTTTTTGCATTGTAGACCACACATCACTTCTCGCATCGAGCGTATGTGCGCCCCACCAAATGGCCTCTCGAACAGGCAATCCGTGAGCAAGGAGCTGAACTAAGTCGAAATATAGCTCGCTTTCCAATAAAGCTTGAATAGAATCATCAATGTTGAATTCGTCATTAATCAGTGCTTGTGCTTCGTCGGAGCTTGAGAATCTGTCGAGTAACTGCCTGCCAGTTTGATATGGAATTTTTTTATACATGTTTCTGTCTTACCTGAATTTGTGCTCTAGTGTGGTTTAAATGCTAGCTATTGAATTCACTAATTCACCTTTACAATAGCACCCTTTAATTCGCCAAGTACGCCGCCATTAAAAGTACCTTTTAGGCCTGATTTAAACTCGGCACTTAAAGACCCTTCTGCTGTGAGTGTAGTATCCGCTTTAATCGCGACACTGAGTCCTTTAATACTGTTGGAGCTTGTCGCTTCGAGAGCGGTTGTTACACCTGATATCTTGTTCGCGGATGTCGCCTTACTTGTTACGTTCATGCCTTCAAGGTTGAGTGCGCTACTCGCTTTGATATCAATGTTACTTGCTTCAATACTAATCGAAGATGAAGACATAGTGATTTTGCTGGACCCAACCTTTAGCTCAATCTCGTCATCCGCTTCTAGGGATATAGATTTACCTTTGGCAGCGATAGCTTTGTCTGAGTTGAGGGTGTAATTATCTTCTGTTGATACGTTAACTTGTTTGGTGGTTTTCTGGAGCAACTCACCTTTGATGGTCTCTGTCAGGTTGTTCTCTATTTCTTTCGTGAAGTCTTTGGTTGCATGCATGTACAAGAGCTCATTGTCTTTCTTATCGTCAAAATAGAGCTCGTTAGCCAATCCGCTTAACTTAGTGCTAATACCTGTTTTCGTTGAGTTAGCTTCTTTGTAAGGTGGCGGGTTTTTACTGTTATAAACGCTTCCTGTGATAATCGGTTGATCTGGGTCACCATCAATAAAACTGACCAGTACTTCCTGTCCTACTCTTGGAATAAACTGAGCACCATAACCATTGCCAGCCATCATCTGAGCAACACGCACGTAGCAACTCGTTTTGTCTCCGGATGTTTGTGTATCCCAATGAAATTGAATGCGAACTCGACCTTGTTCATCTTGATTAATCTCACCTGCGGTATTGCCGGCTACGATGGCGCTTTGTAGTCCGTGTATTTTTGCCTTGTCCGTCGGTGAAGGATAATTAGGAGTCGACGTGTCAAGAAGGGTGAGACGTGTTTGACAATGGTTTTCGGTGCTATAACTCGTGTGAAGTTCTGTGACTAAATAGTCACCGAGTTGATCTTTGTCTAAATGGGATGATAGTGAAAACCATTTACCCAATTCAAATGAATCGTGTTGCGCTTCGGCTTCTACGGTTTGATAATTTTGCTCGAGCTGTTCAATTCGTCTTTTCACTAGGTTGCTGGCAAGGTCTTCCATCCCACCAGTGATACCAAGGTTAGGGTAAAACTGTTTCGTTAACTTGGTGTTGTTAGCTATCTTATGGCTGGATTTTTTCTGTTTACTGCTCACGAGTTTAGTTTGTGAGTAATCATAACTAGTCAGTTCGATGCTGGCACCATGAAATTGACCTTGCGGCATCCATTTATCGAGTAATGGATTGTTGCCTGAAGGGACTTCAATCATGTCCAGTTTACCGATATCTGACTTTTTATAAGGGCTCTGAGCGTCCTGTAGCATCATCACGTGATCTGAGTCGCTGTGTTGGAAAAAGTAATGAACCCCTTCTTCAGCAAGCAGGCGAGTTACGAAATCAAAGTCGCTTTCATCATATTGAACGCAATACTCTCGTTTGGATGAGGGCATGGTACCAGCCTTAAATGAGCCACTGAAACCTGCTTGGGTTAACACATCTGAAACGATATCTTTAGTCGATTGGTTTTGATAAACACGGAAAGAATGAGTGTGTATCAATAACCAAAACCACGGCCTTAGAGTGATGCGATAACTAGAATACTGCAGGTTACTGTCCATGCCCAATAACTGAACTTGCGTAACAATGCCGTTGAATACACGCGTGGCTGCTTGGTTGTTAGTGTCGTTAATAAAGCGTGTAATCGAAAGCTTTTGACCAAGCTGGTCATCAATTGAAAAGTTTTTTGAGATGAGTGTTAGTTCGATTTTAAAAGGCTTCGACAGGTACTCAGAAATAGCAAAATCGCTGACTGCATGCTCATTGCTTTTAGAATCTTTTGCCACAATCGCACTGGCAGAAGGGGAGAAATTATCCGTCATAGGCTCGCCTGATAATGCTCGAAGATGTTCTGATATTGTGTGGTATCAATATTAATGAACTGACTTGATTTGGAATTATGAGTCTAAATTTATAGCATAAATTTGATAATATATTAAGGTGTATTATAGCTTTCTTTGGAAGGCTGCTTCTTAATTTAGAAGTTGCCTGTATACCGAATCAACTTGAAGGTGCAGGCTTGAGTACCAAAAATTACCGATTCATTCTCACCACAACTTGCCTTAAGAGCTTCATCAGTCTCTATGAATCTAATTATATTTGCGGCAGAGCTATATTAGCCGATTGTGACAAAAGAACAGATATGGCAAACTATATAGAGTACATAGAGTTTAATTATAATCGGGCGATAAAGCTCAATACTCTAGGTGTCTAAGCCTAATTTAACTTTGAAAAAATAATGCTCAATGTGTTGTCCTTTCTTGCAAAAGCAGAACACTTTCGTTTCTGAACTAATACAGCTAAATAATAAGAGTTTTATACATGCAAAATCAAAATCCAATGTACGCTGATATGTTGAGAGTATTCTCTAAAGCGGAGCTTGAAGGTGGTTCTCTCTTTTCTAAACTTGTTGTTGTTGGCAAAACTGCAGGTCAACTAAAGGAAGTTAAAGGGGTAGTCGATAAGAGTATCGGACTTGGTAAGGCTCTTAATTACGCTGGAACTCACGGATTGTCATCAATCAATTCAAGTGCCGGCTACAAAATAGCGTCAGGCGCTGTTAAATCAGTTGCTAGCAGCGCTGCTATGAATAGCGATCAAAACTGGTTTATGAAAATCGTGTCTACTTTAAAGCAAAAGTTGACTGAATTTTTATCGTCGATTACAGACTTTGGAAACGATTTAAAGCAAAAACTATTCGCTCTATTACCCGATGTTGTATCAAAAACACTAGGCGAAGTTTTACAGCATGCTGGTAATATTAAAGCCGCATTAGAGTCAGCATACAAGACAATTACAAAAACAATGCACTACCTAAAATCTGACGGTATGACTATGCTCGCGACCAACAAAGTTGGTTCTTACGTAATTATATCTATCAGAGAGCAAATAAAAGGTGCGGCAGTATCAAGTTCGATTGCAACTCTGCAAAGTGGCGGGACGATATTAGTGAACTCTCTGAGTGCTGGTGTTGGTGCAGCAGTAACAACTATCGCTAACGCTATTGTTTCCATTTTCAAATTTTTTGTCTCGCTAATCAAAAAATGGAAAATGGAAAAAGAATATAATGAATTCAAGAAAAAATGTACGACTTACCTAATTAACGTTCAATCAATGAGTGATGAAAGGCTAGAACAGTTCTTCGCGGAACACATACGTAAAATCCCGATCTTAGCTGCCTATATAGTTTGCATCCCTAGATATGGTTCACCTTATAATTTTTTGAAAATTCTTGATGTTACCCCGCCAAATGCACACAAACGAATCAGCTTGAGCCGAGGAATACGCAAGATAAAGTCCAAGATATTAGGCACAACACTTGACAGTGATAAAGTGGCACATCAAAAAAACATTCTTTCGTCTTTTGAACTATTAAAAGAAGAGTCAAGAGAGTTTATTAAGGAATGTCCGATATCTCTAGAGAGTAAAACTCCAGGTGTTCTTGAGGTGTTAAAAGCAGCGAGAAGCCAAATGAACTTTCTTCCCGGTAGTGATTTGGATGCGAGTAAAGTCGCTCATGCTTTACATAAAAGTAAATTGAGCAAAATTCATGCAGGAAAAGCCCATCACGTAACGGCACGTTTAGATCTCCTAATACGTTCTGACCGCTGGGCGTAAGAGACTGTCCTAAATTCTGTGTAGCTGTCTAAGCTTAAGTCGTAATAGCGAAGGGTAGACAACATGGATAGGAAAACAGTTGGAAGTTTTTGTTCGTGAAGTTGCACCGTTATATTAGTTCTGACTAGTTCTAACTGGATCTGATACATCGATTCGAAACGTAGAGAGTTACCCACTTTGATTAAAGGAGCTAATCCCGTAATCAAAGACAATAAGGGGTAACTCTCATTTTCATACTAGCAATCCAATCATCAAACACATAGCCAGCCTACTCAATCTGGATTCGTAATGACTTAGAAAAGTTCAAGACGGGTCTTATTGCCTTGATGTCATTGGCGTAGGTGTTTCCATTTTATGAAAACTAATACCATTAAATTAATTATGGTATTAGTTTACTGACGTATATAGTTAATTATCATTTAAAGACATGATTATTGAGATTCAGGACAGAATGTTAGGAGAACTTGAATAATATATAGAATAATGTGTTGCTAGGGACGGTAGGGCGTTGTAATAATATAAGTATTGTTAGCGTGTTACGTTTTTAACTAGTGATTATTCAAGGATAGAATAATGGCAAACACAAAAATCTCGTTGCGGTTTACCGTTGGAGGGATGTTTCTACTTGCGACGGTGCTAACGGCGATCGTGGCGGTTTCACTTCAATATTACTTCAGTAAAAAAATGGCGACAGAGCATACCTTGTCCAAGTTGACCATGGTATCTCAGGACTTGAGCGACTATATCGGTAACGTCGACTCAGACGCGATAAATACCGCTCGATTACTCTCTTCCGTACATCGCTCTATTAGCCATCAAATATCTCGCGAAGAGTCGCGTGGGATCCTCTCTGAAGCCATAAAAGATAACCCTCTGTTTTACAGTATTTATATAGGCTCTTCTAATGAGCGCTTCTTCCAAATTATCAATCTAGAATCTTCCCCTTTAGTGAGAGACAAAATTGGTGCTGATAGCTCAGACCGTTGGGTTGTCATTGAGATTAGCGACAGAGAAGCAGGCCGTATCCGTACGACCAAATACTATGACCTTGAGTTTAATCTCAGGGAGTCAAAGACAGAACCGAGTAATTATTTTCCGACGACACGGCCTTGGTATGAATCCGCTAATACAGAGACGGTTGAAAAAACGCAGCCTTACCTTTTTCAGCATCTCCAGATAACTGGCCAAACCTATTCTCTAGCTTTTGAATCAAAAGCTGCTAGCGATACACAACACGTGATAGGCATCGATATCGTATTATCTTCTTTAGCGAGTAAGTTGTCTGCAAGCGCATTAGGTTTAGAGGAGGATAGTCAGGCAGAATCTTTCTTATACTCAAAGTCAGGTAACATTATTGCGTCAAATCGAGATGCTGAAACGGAAAATGCACTTCCTCAAATAAGTGAAATCGATTGGTCTGCTCAACAAAAAGCCGTAATTGAGAGCATGCCTCCTTTGTTATTCTCTAATCAAAGCGATTGGGGACCAATGGATTTCGCTGTATCTGGACAGCCACACGGTTATGCGATTGATCTTCTGAAAATGATTAGCGAGATGAGTGGTGTTAAGTTCGAGTTCGTTAATGGCTTTTCGTGGGCAGAGCTAACGGGAAAGTTTCATGAGGGAAGCATCGATGGTTTGCACTCTATTCAGAATTACGAAAGCAACGGAGTAAAAGGCTTATATACGGATGCGATTTACGAGCTACCTTTCTCTGTTGTTACGCGAGAAAACGCGCAAATCGTCTCAAACTACGGAGATCTCAGCGGAAAAAAGGTTGCGATTTTATCTGGATGGTCGGTTATTCCTCAACTAAGAAAAGATTTTCCAAATATTGAGCTTGTTGAATTTCCTAGTATAGAATTGGCATTTGACGCTGTTGATCGTGGTGAGAGCTTTGCAGTACTCGACGCTAAGCCAGTGCTTGAATTTTCTTTGGATAAATTTTTCCATGCAAGATTGAAAGTTAATGAAGTGCTGTTGGACCTCAAAGCTAATTACCCAAACCAGTTCCACATTATGTTGCAAAACAAACATCAGCAGTTCTTACCTATCCTAAATCAAGCGATTCGCACACTCACAGATGAACAGAAAGCTTTTTTATCTCAAAAATGGTTTCATCATCATGCCCTTAACTCCGGTACAACCATTCCTTATGCTGAGCTTTATGAACGAACTGCAACGGCTACGACCGAAGGTGAAATGGCTAAGATTTTGCTCAATGGAGAACCTAAGCGTCTTTATCTGAAAAAGATTGAAACGGGCGAGCACTACTCTGAATATTTTGCCGTTGCGATACCTGAGGAGGAAATCTACAGCGCGGTCAACAAACGAGTTGTGACGTCTATTGGTGTGACAGTGCTTTTGATGAGCTTAACTTTGCCTGTAGCTTGGGTATTTGGTGCGCCAATTGTTCGGCCGATACGCCAATTAAAGGCTGAAACTAGCAAGATTAAGCAGCGTGATTATGACAACGTAGCCTTACTTGACACTCGAATAAAGGAAGTTTGGGAGTTATCTGTTGCAGTCAAAGAGATGGCAACAGAGATAAAGCAGCATGAGCAGAATCAAGAGGCCTTTGTTGAATCTTTTATTAAGCTGATTGCTCAGGCGATCGATGATAAGTCCGCTTATACGGCAGGGCATTGTAATCGTGTACCAGAACTGGGTTTGATGCTGGCTGATGCGGCTGAAAAATCGCAGTCTGAGCACTTCAAAGACTTTAAGTTTGAAAATGATGATGAGCGCCGTGAGTTTAGAATTGCGGCTTGGCTTCATGATTGTGGCAAGATCACGACACCGGAACACATCGTCGATAAAGGTACGAAGCTAGAAGCTAACTATAATCGAATTCACGAAGTGAGAACGCGGTTTGAAGTACTTTGGCGTGATGCGGAAATTACGGCTTTGAGGAAACAACTTGAACGCACGTTACCAAGGCAACAAATAACCGATGAGCTTGCAGCGACGAAACAACAACTACAAGATGACTTTGCTTTTATCGCGACATCAAACGTAGGTGGTGAATTCATGAGTGATGACAAAGTCGCACGTATTCGATCTATCGCTGAGACGACTTGGACACGTAACTTTGATGATCAACTTGGTTTATCACCGATAGAGGCGTTGAATCGAGAATCGAGCTCAAGCTTACCAGCGGTAGAGCCGCTGTTATGTGATAAGCCTGAACATATAGTGAAAAGAGATAGGCCGTTAGAGTTTGACCCGAAATATCGAATAAAAATGGATGTACCTGAGCACTTATACAATCTGGGCGAAGTCTATAACCTGAGTATTGCACGTGGCACCTTAACTGCTGAAGATAGATTTAAGATAAATGAGCACATGCTTGGCACGATTAAGATGCTTGAGAACCTGCCATTCCCGAAAGAACTAAGCCGTGTTCCTCGCTATGCTTCGACGCACCATGAAACACTCAAAGGCACGGGATATCCAAGGAAGCTGACAGGTGATGACCTTTCAATCCCAGAACGTATTCTGGTGATCTCAGATATTTTTGAGGCGTTAACTGCTGCGGATAGGCCTTATAAGAGGGCGAAACCAATCAGTGTTGCTGTCGACATCATGTATAAAATGGCGTTGGACGAGCATCTTGATATAGAACTGTTTAGATTGTTCTTAACCAGCGGTACTCACCTGCGTTATGCAGAAGAGTATCTCAAATCAGAACAGGTTGATTTTGTCGATATCAACAAATACCTCGAAGTCACTCGTCAGATAGCTTGATTAAAGGTTGGCTTGTTAGAACGGGTTCGATGAATGAAAGGCGCACATGAGTG
>NZ_JBFRLX010000218.1:0-11239 GCF_041470165.1 Vibrio sp. 10N.286.46.A8 | reverse complement strand
TCCATCAACGGTCGATCTAAATAGTCCAATTCTGAGTACTCAACCTCTTCGCTTGCAAAACTCATCGTGCTGAACACCGAGATAACTGCAATCAATAAGATTCGAAGCATTATACATTCCTTATATGTTTCATCTTTAGGCTAACTGTATCTTGTAATAGTCATACAAGCTAGGAAGTCGACAAGTTTGGCTTATTCGTATTAGTTAATAGTTATTTATAGCTCGATAGTCACTCACTTCTACAATCGACTCTTCCAACAATCCTGCATAAATTCCATTGTGTGCTATCAGCTGTCGATGGTTACCTTGTTCAACAATTTCACCCTTTTCCAACACCAAAATCGTATCTGAGTGACGAACGGTACTCAAACGGTGTGCAATCGCAATCACGGTTTTTTCCTTGAAAAGGCGCTGCATTGCTTTTTGAATGAGGTCTTCGGTGATTGAATCTACCGAACTGGTCGCCTCATCAAGCATCATCAGTTGTCCACCTTGTGCAACCGCTCTAGCAAACGAAATAAGCTGCGTTTGCCCTACCGACAAATTGGAGCCGTTCTTTTCCAAGTGGAAGTCATAGCTTTGTGGCAATTGTTCAATAAACTTATCGGCGTACACATAGCGTGCTGCTTGTTCAACCTCAGTTCTAGATAGATGCGTTTTTCCCAGCGCGATATTGAATTGTATTGTCTCTTCAAACAAGTGCACATCTTGCATCATCATTGAGAACAAATGAGCAGAGTCTTCGCTTGAGATCTGCGACAGCTCTAATCCATTCAACAAAATGCTGCCTTCATAGTCTTGGTAGGTTTTAGAGATTAGACGCAGAATCGTCGACTTACCCGAACCCGTCGAACCCACAAAGGCGATTTGATGCCCTTTCTCCAATACAAACGAGACATTCTTTAGAACATAGGGAGAGTCGTCTTTGTAACGGAAGCTCACGTTCTTGAACTCTAGACTCACAAATTGTTCGAGCTGTTTTTCAACCTTGTTAGATGGCAGCAGGTTGCGTCCTTCCTCTTCAGTCGGCTCAACAAACAGCTCTTCAATATGGTCAAACGCTGCAAATGAACTCTGAATCGAAGCGATCTGCGAAGTAAAGTCACGGATCGGAACAAACACTTTCTCTAAAGTGTTGATGAACGCAATCAGCACACCCAAGGTGAGTGCCCCTTCTATCACTTGCTCAGAGCCATACCAGATCATAATCGCGATGGTGATAGAGGTGATGCCAGAGATAAACGAGAACAAAATCGCATCGTATTTATTGATCTTCTTCTGCGCTCTTAAAAACTCATCGGTATAGCCTTGGTAGCGTTGCTCGATTTGCTCTTCTGCTCGGTACATCTGAACGGTTTTCATGCCAAGTAAGACTTCTTGTAAAAAGCCAATACCGCGAGCCAGCGAAGAACGAGTCACCTTATACAAAGCACGAAGTCGATTTCTCACATACACAGTCAAATACATCACTGGCGGCATAATAATCAATACAATCATCGTTAACTGCCAATCAATAAAGAACATCATCACTAACAGAGCAATGGTATTGATGCTGTCTTTAACTAGCCCGACAACCGACTGAACAAACGTCTCGCCGATGGTTTCCAAATCACTGGTTAATCGTGAAAGCGTTACGCCAATCGGTGTGTTATCAAAATAGCTGCGTGGTAGTTTGAGCACACGAGCAAACAACACTGAGCGCATGTCAGTTATCGTGTATTGCCCGGTTTTACGCAGGTTGTACGAATAGGTGGTATCCACCACATAGCTCGCCACCAGCACGGCAACGAGATAGAAGACGTATTCGAGCAGACCATCCATATCCCCATGACTCAGGTGAACATCGATCACTTGAATGATCAGCCAAGGGAACAACAAGCTCGTGATGACAGAAAGAGGAAGCATAGCGATGCCCAGAATCGCAGAGCCTTTGTATTTCTTAGCAAACTTAAAAAAGTGCTTGAGGTACTTGAGATCAACACCTTTTAACATGCTGCTGCCTCCGTTTCATTCTGCTGTAACTGCCATGTATCGTAATAGTAATCGCACGTTTTCAATAACGTCGCGTGGTCGCCCTTCGCAATCACCTTACCTTCGTTCAACACGATAATTTCATCCATATATTCAAGGGCATTAACACGGTGTGAAACCACAAGTACCGATTGATTTTCCAAGCGCTTAAACAAGCCCTCTAAAATCTTACGTTCTGTTTCATAGTCGACAGCCGATAGAACGTTGTCCATGATGATCAGGTCGGTGGGTTGCAATAAAGATCGAGCAATGCTCAAGCGCTGTTTCTGACCACCCGACAACATGACCCCTTTCTCACCGACTAAGGTTTGGTCGCCATGCTCAAAACGTGTAACGTCATTGGCTAACTGACTCAGTTCTAAAACCTCATCAACCTGACTCTTTGCCAAGTCAGTATCTAAGCTACCGAAGCGGATATTGTCTTCGACGGTTGCAGAAAACAGATAAGGGTCTTGCGTCACGGTTTTCACGTAACGGCGCAAATCACTGCGTGAGAAGCTAGTGACATCTCTTTCGCCTAGGAAAACTGAATCTTCTGGTACATCCAAGTGATGGTTCAAGCAATTCACTAATGTCGTTTTACCCGCTCCGATTCCGCCTAGCACACCCACTTTCTTACCTGCTGGAATGTCAAAGCTGATGTCATCGAGAATCAGACGCTCTTCACCTGAATAGCTGAAGCTGAGGTTGCGAATAGAAAACGTTTTTCCCTTCAGAGATTCAACATCTAACTCAGTGAGCTTATCTTCATCAAGGTCTGGAATTTTTGCATTAAGAATGGTTTGTACACTTTGAATGCCGACCATGCCACGCTGATAAATGGTCGCGATTCTGCCAAGCTGCATCAATGGCATTGCGAGCAAAACCGAGTAAGTCAGAAAGGCAGTAATCTCACCAAGTGTGAGTTCCTGTCTCATTAACATGTAGCCACCGAGCCCAAGAATGATGATTTTCATCAGGTCATTGGCGTAGTCGAGTACTGGCATAAAGAAGACTTGAATACGTGTAATTTTAAGGCGGCATTCAAGTAATAACTGATTCAGCTTTTCAGTTTCAGCTTTCACCCAAGGTGACA
The DNA here is from genome assembly GCF_041470165.1 of Vibrio sp. 10N.286.46.A8. Classification (NCBI taxonomy): domain Bacteria; kingdom Pseudomonadati; phylum Pseudomonadota; class Gammaproteobacteria; order Vibrionales; family Vibrionaceae; genus Vibrio; species Vibrio sp. 10N.286.46.A8. Next base: position 8,133 of record NZ_JBFRLX010000218.1, on the reverse strand, counting down.
TCTGCTGGCTCTTAATCAAATCAATCCCAGACAGGTAACTCATTAGCTGAGCAGACAAGTTTTGCAGACGTTTCATGTGCTCTAAATGCAGCGTTTTCATACGCTTGAAGCCCACCCGAAAAATCACAAAAGCGATTGAGATAGGAATAATCGAATACAGTGTGAGTTCTGGCGATATACGCCACATATAAAGAGGTGTCAGCGATAGCGCGAGTAACGCGTTGAAGAACTGAAGAAACCCCACACCAAACATCAGTCGGATGCCGCTAAGGTCATTATTCATGATTGAAATGAGCCGACCAGATGCAAAGCGTTCATGAAAGCTGCTCGGTAAGCGATTCAGCTTTTGTAGAAGTGTACTCTTTAGTGCTGCTTCTGTAATTCGCCCCGGATTAAGCGCATAGATACGAGACAGAATTCTCACCACCACCATGGCAACCGACATGCCGACTACGATCCAAACATAGGTTTGAAGCTGCTGATGGCCCGTTGTTGAAGCATCCTCAATAAGATCGATGGCAAGTTGGATATAACGAGGGATCTCTACCTGTAACCAGTTAACGAGAAAAATGAACACAATCGCCAGTAAGTACGAGGTGCGATTCATGCGCAAATAGTGGGCAACAAACTGTCTTTTATTCATAGTCTTCTTTATTTAGGGCAGGCTCACCGAGTTTTGGTGATTTCGTAAAGCTAGAAACGAGCGTCACTTAAGTAAAGATACACCTAAAACACCAGATTGATAATATCACTCCATTCATTTTATACAGGTTATCTCAGGTCTCGATGTTAGAAAAATTCACAACAAAAGCACCTAAAACAACGTTACCGCCGAAATAGCGGTAACGTTGTTTGGTAGAAGATAAAGATTAAAGAATCACGTCTACATTATCGTCCTCAATATTTACAAGGAGTTTCACTTCACTTCCCATTGCCGACGGATACCAGACTTCAACCCACACTTTATCAACATGATTGGGTAAAAGGAGAGTTGTAGAGAACTCAATATCTTGATTGATTGGGCTCCTGAGCACTTGTGAGGTGTAATCGACAACATCACCATTGAATTCTGTATAAATACTCATAAAACCTCGAGAACTTTGCGAGCTTGCTACGTCAACGTTTACAGACACTTCTCTCTCCGTAGAAAAATCAAAACCTTCCGGTATAGATAACTCAGATGATTTAATAGACTGCGGTATCACTACTGGAGCAGGTGTCACCACGTTATTGCTACCAACGGTCGAATTACTCGGAGGAGTGACGGGGACCGGAGCCGTAGTATTGCTCGGAGGAGCGACAGCACTTGGAGATGAAGCGGTACTATCACCTCCACCTCCGCCGCCACAAGCTGAAAGGAATACAAAGCCTACACCACTCAAAATTAGTTTGATTGTTTTCATAAATCCTCCTGATTAATCTTCCGTTGACCAAGTTTTGTTGGCGTTAGGGTTTTGGTACCACGTTGGTTTTGAAGCACCGCCTGATGTAGCCCACTCAGCAAATTCGGGGTACACCTCACTAACATCAATGTATTCTGATGGATGATTCCAAGGTGATGAAATTAAGATACCCCAAGGCATGTTTTGTGTCGTTCGGTAATATTTATCACTAGACGGGTCTGAATCATCTTGTGCAATACCATAGAAATCACTCACTAACGTGCCACGCGACGTTGGTGGGAAGTCCGCAGTATGGATTTCTAAGTCTTTCCCTGGCGATGTAGAGAAACTGTCACCATGGTAATAACCCGCTCCCGCACCAAAGATGAATGGGTCGAAGCCACTTAATGGCATCAGTGAACTCGCTGTGGGCTCGTTTCCAGAAGCAAACGGCAGAGAAATACTGAACGTCATTTGGTCAACTTCTAAAGTCGGACTACAAGAAGGGTTAGTGCGGTGGAACATACACTCACCGTTAATCGGCAGATCATTTTTTAGGTTCAACGACGCGACAACAACGAGGTCTCCTCCTGGCGATGCAACACTTTTGTCTTCACCCGTAAATGGCGAAATATTTACCCGAGTCGCGCCATTCTTTTGCACTCGAGCCGTTTGAAGATCAACATCTGACTCATCGAAGCCATCAAGCTTCCATCCCAGTCCATTACCATAAGAAGCACCGTAGGCCATTATGGTTCCCGTAATATCCATTCGAAGCACTGCGTCCTCTTTACTTAAAATGGTGGTGCGGTAGTAAACCACAACGTCATTTAAGTCGAAGTCACCAACTTCTGGCCAATTATCTTCGAAGGCCGCAGTATAGTAATTCGAATGTTGAACCGTTGTGCCAGGATCCGTAACGTCAAACACGTAGTCCTCAACTTCACCATCACCAACATAACCGTCACTCGGAATGTTAGGGCTACTCGCTAAACGGAATCGAGTTTGTACGCTCCCAACGACAGCATCATCACCCACTCGAATTGGGACGACTTGGCTTCCATCTACAACAGAATGATTTTTTAATATCTGCTCGTCATCCTCAAAAGATCCATTCATATCCCAGTCAGCCCAAGCTTGCAGATAACCACTCCCCACAACGTTGACATTAATTAAACTGTCTAAGCCGACTTCAAGGTTCGTCAACAGTGCAATTCCGTCATCATCATTTCCGCCAACATCCAAATCATCGCCGTTGGATGATGCACCAGGTTGGCCATCTGTATCGGCATCAACACTAGCACCTAAGTACAGTGTGGAAGATATCGCATGCTCAGCACCGTTACTCGCCTGCAACGTTCCATAACTATCAGGAGCGTCACCAAAATCAGATTCATCTGAACTTTCTATTGGCGTAGTAAATCCAGATAAGTCCCAGTTACCGTCAAATGCCGAGAAAATCGGGTTGGGGAAACTACTGCTACTGCTCGTAACCGTTTCAAATTGTAGAGTTACAATCGAGGTATTCTTGTAGGTGAATTTTACAGCACCGGAAGTGTCGGTTTCCGAATAGTTCGTACCTGGCCCGGTGAATAGAACCGACGTTCCATCGGCACTCTCTTCCGCCGTCAAACTCGCGCTAGCACTACCAAGTTGATAACTGTAGAAACCTTCACTTTTAAACACTCTTACTTGCTCCGACTGCACGGGTTCGCCATCAATGTCATAGCCAATCATGTCAAATTCGGGAAGTGTATAAGGCACTGAGAACGTACCTGAGAGTCCATCCGTACCATCATAAAATTCAAAGGTATAGGTTAGACCTGCAGAGCCCGCAGAGTTAGTTTGATAGAGAAAACCAATATCTCCTGAGGGTTGTGTTGCACCAACTTTGTAGTTAGGAGCATGAAACAAAAATGTCGCATCACCGAACACACTACTAGACACTTTGGCATCTATTGTTTTTCCATCATGTGTACCAACATTGAGGAAGTGCATCGAAGATCCATCATAGGTTGGCCCAGCCCACGAACTGCTGCCGTTCGTCGACTCTACATGATTTGAAAAGTCCAGATCTACCGTCGTTGCATAGACAGGAACACTGGCAACTGCCGTCATAAAATAAATAACTTGCTTGTATTTCATAGTAAACCTCGACTTCTTCTTCGCATGAGCGATTTCCTTGAAAAGTGTGTGAACTCTGAACGGCAAGTTAAAGAAGCGTCTCAGTTAACTCTGAAACAAACTATTCGCATCTTTGTTGATTATGTTGATGCCGATAAAGCGAGCTGCTTAATACAAAGAAGCAAAAGAGAAGCCAAGTTTCCGATCGTTTCAAACCACCGTATAACATTGAAAAGTAAGACTTATTTTTCTAAATTAAAATTACAGTCAGAATGAAACGGTCTTTTCTTCAAAATAGGAATCAATTTGATGAGAGGTTAGTCAACTTGAAAGTCTGTTAGATAAAGAAACGTTCTATGCTGGTTGGAAACGGATAGGTTGTTTACGGACTGGAGGCGTTTTGCTTAAAACTCAAATTACGATGGGTTAGCTCAACTAAAGGAGGGAGGAATTATTGTTGGTTCATGGTGAACAAAACTGTTTAAAACATTCTACTTTTAAACAGTTTTGATTTATTAAAAGGGTTACAGCATTTCCTTTGCGATTAGATGCAGCAAAAAGGTTTCACGTTCAATGCTCATGCCTTTTTTAGGGCTCTCAGCCATGGTCTTTTCGTTGTGATCGATCGCTTCATGGATATTCATCCACACAGGTCTCATCCCATTTTTCACTTCGTAGTCTTCGTAAGCTGTTTCGCCAAGCTCACGATCAATCTTGCATGAGTAGCAGTAAGAAATCATGTGCATTATATCTGCATCATCTTTATACCAAGGACGAAACTCTTCAAAAATACCGAACGGTTTAATACTGTGAATGTTCTTCGCACCCGTTTCTTCTTCAAGCTCACGGACCATACCTGCGATCACATCTTCACCGTCATCCAGACCACCACCAGGAATGGTGTAGTCGTGATAACGCTCTGTATAAAGCATCAAAATGTCTTCGCCATCTAACACAATCGCACGTGCAGCATTGCGCTTATATACCGTCTTATTGTCTAGGTGATCGATATCAGGGTGAATAGTGGTTTTTAGGTGTCTCATGATTCTGACTGCTCTACTGAATTTGGCGGCATCATATCATAATCATCAATAGATTCGACGTTCTCCGTCCCCTGAAAGAACACATAACCTCTGCTTTTGATCGCTGTTCCCCCACTGCTATCTAGTAGAAATAACCATCAAGTAGCACCTTATTGACGGAGGCCGTTCCTGTTAGAGCACCAGCTATGCCAGCATGATCAAACACTCAAAAATCCGTTAAAAATAGCGAAATATCAACCTATTTCAATATCTTGACCAAATTAGAACAACCTTTTCTGAAATCTAAAATATACTAGTTTCATAGAGCTTCTAATCTGGTTCTGTAGAACTTAACGCATTCGATTATAGAGTTATCACGTAGGAGATAAACATGAAGAAAATTGGTTTGATGGCTGTATTTGCCGTTGTGTTGGGCGGTTGTGCAAACGACTATGCAGAATATAGCGAAGGCCAACGTGTTTCAGTGGCTAACCCAGCTGCGGTTTATTGTGTTCAACAAGATGGTGAATTAGACACCGTAACTGAAAACAATCAACGCACTACTTATTGTGTATTTGATGACGGTGAACGTATCGAACAGTGGGAATACTACCGCAACAACCATGAGCAAAAAGAAGAAAGCTAAGCTGCGACATCGTGAACTGTTGACGTAACACCTATACACGACGTTGACCCTTCACTAATGCCACCCTGTCAAATGACATGACATTAGGTAAACTGTTCGCTATCGAGCGGTCGGTTTACCTTACGATACACATCAACTTTATATACACATCAACTTTGTACACACATCACCTTTGGGCTACCTATCTGTATTACTAATATTGGTGTTTTCGCTATCTCCACCAGCGATGTGTGTGATCTAATTCTGGATCTAAATAACGATTCAATAAAGTCAGGTTAGTATCGAGCAATGCTAGGTACTCCCTAACTTTTTCTATGTCGATTCCGACTGGGGTATTTTGGATGCAGGTCTCCAATACTGGAAGCAAGCTTTCTACGATATCAAAATGAGATGAACGCCCGACTAAATCCTTTGCCGCTAGCAAGGCTTCCAAAGACAACCTTTCTGGCTCTCGTCTTACTGAATCCAAATCCCTCTTAAATGCACCCACAGAGACACCTTCAAGATAGACTCGGTAGGTCGTCAGGGCATCCATTAACAGAAACAATTGCCCTTGCTCTGTTTGATGAGGGTATGGCACCGCGACATGAGCCTCTAGCTGAGGATCTATTTGTAGTTCCACCCCAAGTGCAGAGCACTTCTCGACCAAAACCTTAAGCAAACCTTGCTCGTCCATCAGTGATTGAATCTCGAAGATACGTTGTAAGTGGTAGTCATTAGAAACGAAAGTCACCGTCACACTCTGCCCGCGTGTAAACAGCCCACTTTCAATCATCTCTGAGGCCAAGTTTTGAATGTTCTCAACCGTATTTGTCGAATGCTGCTCAAGTAAAACCGCCCCTATGGGAAACGGATACTCACGTTGATTTTCAAGCTCTCGAAAATACTCGTGCATCATATCGGCTTCAGAAACGGTTTGGCCTTGTGTCACCCCACCACAGAACGCCACAGCCGTTTGCTGGTTCGACTCTTCAGCCAAAGGCCCCGACAGATACTCAACTAAAGCATCAACTCGACTGATTCCTTCATTAGTCAATTTATTCTCATTAAGTCGCTTACCTAGCACAATAAGGAGGTGAATAATGCTCATTTTATGTTCAAGTCTCGTTTTAGTGATTAGATGGAGTGAATTATGTATACAATACTTATTAACAAAAGTATTTTGAAATTCTTACATGTTGCTATCAATAATGCTCACTATGGATAGCAACATCTCGGGTCATACAAGAATAGACGTGTCGCTTTAAAGCAAACATAGCACGCTCTTGTATTTCATCGCTCTATGCTTGTTAACACGAGTTTCAATAAAAGAGACCTTTCAAGCAAAGAGCCAGATCAATCGAATAACTGTTTCAGCCAAAGAACTGCTTCACCCAAAGAACAGGTTCACTCACAGAAGTGGAACTAACGAAATACAAATTTTACACAGAGTTCGTTCATCGAACCGTCTTCACAGGAAGTTACTATGCTGTCTATTTTTGATATCTACAAAATTGGGGTTGGACCGTCCAGCTCCCACACAAATGGACCAATGATCGCTGGGTTTAACTTTACCCAAAAAATTGATGCTCAGCTTACACAAGTAGAGCGTATTCAAATCGACTTATACGGCTCGTTATCATTAACGGGTATTGGTCACCATACAGACAGAGCGACCTTATTAGGTTTACTCGGCAACCGCCCCGACACCATTAAAATTACCAGTGCTAACCAAGCAATGCGTAAAGCAATTGAAGATAAGTCTCTACTGGTTAGCGGTAACCATGAAATTCACTTCGACGTAGAAAGCGACTTGCTGTTCCATAAAACCAACCTTCCGCTGCATGAAAATGGCATGACCATCTCTGCCTTTGACGCAAGCGGTAGTCTTTTAGAGATGGAAACATATTACTCTATTGGTGGTGGCTTTATCGCAACCGCTGATGAGCTACAAAATGGCAAGCAAGAAGCAGAAACGCAAGTTGAGTTCCCTTTTACTTCTGCTGACCAGCTACTTGAATTGTCAGAGCAACAAGGACTTAGTCTTGGAGGCTTAATCCTACGTAATGAAGTGTCTTTCCAAGGTATGGACGTGATTGACCAGAAAGCCGACCAAATCTGGAAGGTGATGTCTCTGTGCATGCAGCGAGGCTTCGACACCGAAGGCATCCTTGATGGCGGTCTAGAAGTGACGCGTCGAGCCCCTGCTCTTTTGAAAAAGCTTGAGGCCAATGCTTCGATTGAAAACGATCCAATGGAGATCATGGATTGGATTAACCTATTTGCCTTTGCTGTGAGTGAAGAAAACGCTGCGGGTGGACAAGTCGTAACATCGCCAACTAACGGAGCGGCTGGCGTTATCCCTGCGGTACTAATGTACTACCACCGCTTCATCAAAGAGCTAGACACCAAGCAGTTGAAAGACTTTTTAGCAGTCTCTGGCGCTATTGGCATCTTGTACAAAACCAACGCTTCGATTTCTGGTGCAGAAGTGGGTTGTCAGGGCGAAGTTGGCGTATCTTCATCAATGGCGGCAGCAGGCTTAACCGCCCTACGCGGTGGTAGCAACGAACAAATCTGCATCGCAGCTGAAATCGCTATGGAACACTCACTAGGCATGACATGTGATCCAATCGGTGGTCTTGTTCAGGTGCCATGTATCGAGCGTAATGCAATGGGCGCAATGAAAGCCATCAACGCATCACGTATGGCGCTGAAACGCACCAGCAAGTGTCTTATCTCGTTAGACAAAGTTATCGCAACCATGTACCAAACAGGTAAAGACATGAACAAGAAGTACCGTGAAACGTCCTTAGGTGGCTTGGCCGTGATCCACATGGCTCCTCCTTGTGAATAACCGCGAATACCAATCACAGTAAGTAAGTGATTATAAATAGCGCAGGAAAAAGGCTCAAGAACAAGGCGGAAATTTTCGATAAGTAGTTATTCTACAATCAAAATTTCTAACGCAGTTATTGAG
>NZ_JBFRLX010000217.1:0-10206 GCF_041470165.1 Vibrio sp. 10N.286.46.A8 | reverse complement strand
CGATTCAACCGTTAATTCCATTGGCTCACGAGGTTCTAACCCGTGACGGAATGTACGTGAACGCGGAGGCATCTGGTATTCGATATCAGAAGCTTTAGGCATGCGCTTGAAACGGTAAAGGTAGAAATTCTCTACTTTCTCACGAGCCCACTCTGTTTTCTTCAAGTATTTAACGGCACTTGCTACTGTCGGCTTAGTGTTAAAGCAGTTCATGCGCATTGCTGCATCCAAAATTTCCCAACCGTAATGATCCACTAATTCGTTGATCATAGTTTCAAGCTTTAAGCCATGCAGTGGGTTGTTTTGTTGCAGTTCGATTCTTTCTTCTTCAGTCATAACATTACCTTTTCCAAGGCAACTAAAGGCCTTGAATTTACTCTAGAACACCGTCATCACTGACCGCTTCTAGCTCAATCATTTGGGCATATCATCCATTGCCCTTATCTATGCCTTTATGATGGCATAAAGCATGCTCGTTATCCTATTTATCTTTCAATTTAATTTTAATATGCTCACTTACCATCCTGATGTTGCGTGTAATACAGCCGCCCCTACTAAAAAGGGTCTGTCTTAAAGATCCACCAAACTAGCTCAAGTTAACAAAAACCATGATAGAAGAATGAAATATCCCTACTTTATCAATGGAATTTAAACTTATTAGAACGCAGTGTTGCTAATTAACAGTAAGGTGCTATGTTAGAAGTGGTATAGAAACCTACTAATAATGATATTAAACAATGATATAACTATAAATAAAGGTTGGCTTTGACCATGTTTGACTACTCCCAAATCAGCAGAGTAGCCGCCCAAGATAAAGACATTATCGCTATCGTTGATGATCTCTTTCGGCTAGCTCGCGAACATTACCCCATTCTATCTAGGCTTTCGGTCGTGCTGTGCAATGAAAATAGAGCATCGAATTATTTTGTTTCGGATACTCTGTGCCAAGAAGCTGAGCATCGCTACATCGAGCAAGAACTAAAGCCAGAATCAGCTTTATCTAGAATGGCTGAGTCTTTAGATACTCGAATCATCCACGACCTCACCACCATTAGCCCAACCAAACAAATATCTCACTTGCTCGATATCGGTCATCAAAGCAGTTACACAACACCTATTCATCATCAAGAAAGTAATCTTGGGTTTGTGTTTATCAATGCTTCATCAACGGGGTTCTTTGCTAACCAAACCATCCAGTGTGATATCGCTTATCTCACTCAAGTGATCTCTAGCCTTTTCATTCAATGGTTTGAGCGCCAACGTCACTTTCAATCCTCTTTAGCGATTGCTTTAAACATGGGTCATGCGAGAGACCCAGAGACTAAAGAACACCTTATTCGCATGGGTAAATACAGTGAACACATTGCTCGTACTCTGTCGCACAGCAAGGAAGAAATTACGCACCAATTCATTCACCGAATTCGGCTGTATGCGCCCTTTCACGACATAGGTAAATATCGAATTCCAGATAAAGTGCTATTCAGTAGCGCACGCTTTAATGAAGAAGAACGAGCCGTCATGGACAACCACACCTTGTACGGTGAAGAAATGATTAACAATGTGGTTGCCCTATCATGCCATAGCGCGATGTGTTCTGAGGAAATCCAATTCATTAAAAATATCGTACGTCATCATCATGAAAGGTTTGATGGCACAGGGTTGCCCGATGCTTTGAGTAACACAGCAATACCGCTCGAAGCACGCATCGTGACATTAGCCGATGTATTCGATGCGCTGATGAGCAAAAGAGCCTATAAGCACGCGTGGACACTCGATGAAGTCATGGATTACATTGAGGCTCACTCGGGTTCGATGTTCGACCCTGAGTGTGTTGTGGCTCTTAAACAGAACCTAGATGGCTTTATGGCAATTAGGGAGCAATACAATGACGATGTTCAACCGCACGTCATGACAGCTTGATCTATGACACCTTGAACTGTAACGCCTTGGTTGTGTAGACCAAAGAAAAAGCCAACCAACAAAAAAGGATGCCAATTGGCATCCTTTTGTTTTCTAGTTTTCAGCTGAAAGAACGAACGTGTTCTTTACTGATTCTAACTAACGATTATACGTCGTAAGTTGTAGAAGCAGTGTCGCCGCCTGTACCAGTCCAGTTTGTGTGGAAGAATTCACCACGTGGACGGTCAGTACGCTCATAAGTGTGAGCACCGAAGTAGTCACGTTGAGCTTGTAGAAGGTTCGCTGGAAGACGAGCTGTAGTGTAGCCGTCTAGGAACGTTAGTGCAGAAGTCATACATGGCATTGGGATGCCTGATTCCATAGACTTAGCTGCAACTTTACGCCAAGCGCCCATGCAGTTGTCTAGGATGCCTTTGAAGTATGCATCTGAACCTAGGAAAGCGATTTCTGGGTTCGCTTCGTAAGCATCACGAATGTTGCCTAGGAATGCAGAACGGATGATACAACCGCCACGCCACATAAGTGCAACGTTACCGTAGTTTAGATCCCAGCCGTTTTCGTTCGACGCTTCACGCATTAGCATGAAACCTTGAGCGTAAGAGATGATCTTAGAAGCAAGTAGAGCCTGACGGATTGCATCAACCCACTCTTGCTTGTCGCCTTCAACTGGAGCAACAGTTTTACCGAACAGTTTCTCAGCTTCAACACGTTGGTCTTTAAGTGCAGATAGGCAACGAGAGAATACAGACTCAGTGATTAGAGTCAGTGGTATACCCATGTCTAGTGCGTTGATACCTGTCCATTTGCCTGTACCTTTTTGGCCAGCAGTGTCTAGGATCTTCTCAACTAGCGCTTCACCGTCTTCATCTTTGTAGCCAAGGATGTCAGCAGTGATTTCTACTAGGTAGCTATCTAGCTCAGTTTTGTTCCAGTCAGCAAATACAGCCTGCATTTCGTCGTGGTTCATACCCAGGCCATCTTTCATGAACTGGTATGCTTCAGTGATAAGCTGCATGTCACCGTATTCGATGCCATTGTGAACCATCTTAACGAAGTGACCAGCACCGTCGTTACCAACCCAATCACAACAAGGCTCACCCGCGTCAGTTTTCGCAGAGATACCTTGGAAGATAGGCTTAACCGCTTCCCAAGCTTCAGGAGAACCGCCTGGCATGATAGAAGGACCGAAACGAGCGCCTTCTTCACCACCAGAAACACCCGTGCCGATGAAGTGGATGCCTTTCTCACGAAGAGCGGCAACACGACGGTTAGTGTCTGGGAAGTTAGTGTTACCACCATCAATGATGATGTCGCCTTTGTCTAGAAGTGGTACAAGCTTGTCGATGAACGTATCTACAACATCACCAGCACGAACCATAAGCATCACTTTACGTGGCGCTTCTAGCTTCTCAACTAGCTCTTCTAGAGAGTAAGCACCAACAATGTTAGTACCTTTAGCTGGGCCTTCTAGGAACTCGTCTACTTTCGCAGCAGTACGGTTGTGAGCCACAACTTTGAAGCCGTGGTCGTTCATGTTTAGGATAAGGTTCTGACCCATTACTGCTAGGCCAATTACACCGATATCACCTTTCATTATTTTATCTCCTTGCGGCTATTCGCACTTATGCGATAGCACTTGCTGCATTTGAATCTAGGAACCACTCTGTCTCGCCAGTTTTAGACTGGATTTTCGCTGCCGGGTAAGGCAGTTCTGAAGCAGGAGTTGTATGAATTTCTTTAACGATCTCAACTTTACCTGCACCCAGTACTAGGTAGCTGATTCGTTTTGCTGCTTCTAAAACTTTCGCTGTTTTAGAAACACGGATCTGGCCTGACTCTGGGTGAGAAGCTAATACAGATAGGTTCTCATCTTGGTAGTCAGTTGCCCCCGGGAATAGTGAAGCTGTGTGGCCGTCTGCGCCAACACCTAGCAGGATCCAATCGAAAACAGGCGTGCCGTTTTCTGTTGGAATCACGTCTGCCATTTCTTTCGCGAAACGCTCTGCTTCTGCTTTTGGCTCATCTTCACCACGGATGCGGTGGATGTTTTCAGCAGGAAGGTTTACTTGAGTAAACAGCAGTGCGTTTGCTTCGCCGTAGTTGCTTTCCGCATCGTCTGGTGCCACACAACGTTCGTCGCCCCACCAGAAATGAAGGTTATTCCATTGAATGCCTTCTGCGTATGGCGCTTGAGCTAAAAGCTTGAAAAGCATTTTTGGCGTGCTGCCACCCGACAATGAAATGTGAACAGGTTTACCCTGCTCGCTGTAAGCTTTCATTTCGTTTGCTAGGTTTTCAACGACTAATTCAGGCGTTGCAAAGATCTTGTGATTGATCATAGTTCGCAGTAATCCGTATCTGTTAAGTTTTTGCATGGGAAACGCCATGCGCGGCCATCACGCTGCAGAAGCTCATCGGCTTCTTGTGGGCCCCAAGTACCACAAGCATAGCCAAACAGTGCTTGAGGGTCTTGCTTGAAATCTAAGATCGGTTGAACGTACTTCCAACATGCTTCTACTGCATCGGTACGTGCAAACAGAGTCGCATCACCGTTCAGTGCGTCAAGAAGAAGACGCTCATAAGCCGTTAGCATCTGAGTCTCAGGCAGATCAGAGTAAGAGAAGTTCATTTTCACTTCTTTTGCTTTGAAACCTGCACCTGGCTCTTTCAAACCAAAGCTCATCTGAATACCTTCATCCGGTTGGATACGGATAATCAGTTTGTTCTCTGGTGCATCTTGACCAAACACTGGGTGTGGTGTGTTCTTAAAGTGAATCACAATTTCAGTCACACGTGTTGGTAAGCGTTTACCCGTACGTACGTAGAAAGGAACACCATTCCAGCGCCAGTTATTGATGTGTGCTTTAAGACCAATGTACGTTTCAGTACGAGAGTCGTCTGCGACACCATGCTCTTCACGGTAACCTAGTAAGTGCTGACCACGAACATCTGATGCTGTGTACTGACCTAACACTAAGTCTTTACGCAAATCATCTTCTTCTAATGGTTTCAGACACTGAAGCACTTTAACCACTTCATCACGAATAGAATCTGCATTGATTTGAGCAGGTGGCTCCATACCAACCATTGCTAGCACTTGTAGCAGGTGGTTTTGGAACATGTCACGAACTGCGCCAGAACCATCGTAGTATCCGCCACGCTCTTCAACGCCAAGGAACTCAGCACCTGTGATTTCAACGTATTCAATGAAGTTACGGTTCCACAGAGGTTCAAACATCGCGTTTGAGAAACGAAGCACTAGAAGGTTTTGTACCGTTTCTTTACCAAGGTAATGGTCGATACGGTAGATCTGGTGTTCTTGGAAGTGATGATGGATCTCTTCATCCAGCGCTTGAGCTGATGCTAGATCGTAACCAAATGGCTTCTCAATAATCAGACGACGCCAGCCGTTCTTCTCATCGTTTAGGCCATGTGCAGCAAGGTTTGCTGGAATCACACCGTAAAGGCTTGGCGGGGTTGCCAAGTAGAACAATGTGTTATGGTTTTCGAATTGGTAGTCTTGCTCAAGCTTATCCAGACGTTGTGCTAGACGAGCGTAATCGTCTACATCTGAAGTGTTGATCGCTTGATAATGCAGATGTTCAATAAATGCATTCAGCGTCTCTGGCTCAGTTTTTTCCATTTCCTGAAGAGACTTCTTCAGCTTCTCACGGTAAGACTCGTCGCTGTACTCAGTACGGCTCACTCCAAGAATCGCAAAGGATTCTGGAAGTTGATTGCTAGCATACAGGTGGTACAAAGCAGGAATTAACTTGCGGTAAGTTAGATCTCCCGACGCACCAAAAATAACGATGCTGCTGTTTTCAGGTATTACCATCATCTTTCCTATAAAAACAAGGTTTTTAGTATTCGCCAAAGGTATCAGCGACATACGAAAATAGATAATAGGTCTTGGCTATTACATCAATAGCGAGTGCCTATTACACTTGAGAATGCGTTTGGTAAACGAGGGTGAAAGCTATCACCTCTATTCGGGACAGTATTGTCTATGAGTATTTGATTTACATCAACCACTGTGAAAGCAATCGATTAAATATTGACTGATTTCGAACAAATTATAATCGATAAGTCAGCTGTTCTATCTGGAAGAAGAAGCAAATCGGCATTCTCAAACATTGTAGTCAAGAAAGAACGGTATCTGGTCGGTGGAGTGAGCAATAAGAAAGGGAGAAAAAACCAAAACCAGCTTACTCAACTGGCTTTATATTTATTTGATAGCATCGCGTTTATCTTTGTGACTTGTTGTCGCTAAATCTATCTTCTAGCTTTATTGTAGCAGCGTTCTGGGCGACCTACTGACCCGTAATTTAAGTCAGCCACTAACTCGCCAGTCGTGATAAGGAATTCCAAATAGCGTCGAGCGGTGGTTCGACTAGCTCCAATACGTTCACCTGCCTCATCAGCTGTAATATCAGCAATGTCGGCTTGTTGGAAAATAGCTCTAATTTTATCAAGCGTTACACCATCGATCCCTTTAGGTAACGTAGAAACCTTTCGAGAATCTGCCTTGGCATTGGCTTGCAGCATCTTGTCGACCAAGCCTTGGTTTAAGTCCGACACACTTTCAAATTCTTGTTGTTGCGATTGGTACTTTTTCAGCGCTGCTTCCAAGCGAGGAAACATCACAGGTTTCAGTAGATAGTCGACTACCCCACCGCGCATCGCCTGTTGCAGTGTGTCGACATCTCGAGCTGCGGTAATCAGAATCACATCACAGCCCTGATTACTGCCACGAACGTGGTTCAAAATATCAAGTCCGCATCCGTCCGGCAGATACACATCCAATAAAACCAAATCAGGCTTTAAGATGTCCAATTGCATTAATGCTTCAGACTGTGTGGTCGCAATCCCGACCACATCAAAGCCTCCCATCTGTTCTAAATAACGATGGTGAAGCTCTGCAATCGCAATATCATCTTCAATGACCATGACTCTCGTGATTGCGTTCATTTATGTTCTTCCTTTAACCATGCTTTTTCCGTCACTACGATCTTTACTCGATCGCTCCGTGCTCAATTATTATTGTTGTTCTTCTTTCGGTAAATACACCGTCATGCGTGACCCAAAATCAGGGTTATCAACCATTTCTAATTGCCCTTGATAACGATCTGCAAGTTGCTTAATGAGATACAAACCAACACCTCTGTTCTGCTTCGCTTTGCTCGATACGCCTTTTTCGGTGAGTGCTTTGGTCGCCAAGTCTTTCGGCAAACCACAGCCTTTGTCTTCGACTTCCACTATGATTTCATTGCCAAAATCACTGATCGACACATCGATTACGCGACGAGCTGGTGCTATTGGCCCTTCTTGTTTAATTGCCATCATGGTGGCATCAAACGCGTTATCAATCAGGTTGCCAAGAATCGTCACGACATCCTCTGCGTTTAACCAAGCGGGTAATGCCTCAAGCCTTGATCCCTCTTCAACTTTAAGCTCCAAACCAATCTCTCGAGCTCGCTCTGTTTTGCCTAAAAGCATGCCTGCAATCAATGGATCTTTCACCGTCTCTCTTAAGAACTCAATTAAGCTCTGGTAATGAGCGGTTTCTTGACCAATCAATTGTTGAACAGAGTCCAGCTCGCCCATTTGAATCAAGCCACTAATGGTGTTTAGCTTATTTTGATGCTCATGGGTTTGCGAACGCAGTAGATCAGCATACTCTTTGGTTTGTGAGAGCTGGTCTGTTAAATCGTTGATTTCATCTCGCAATCGGAAGCTGGATACCGCCCCTACCACCTCACCAGCCACTATAATTGGGCTGCGATTAGCAATGATTCGCTTATTGTTCAGGTACAGCTCAACATCATGATCAGTGTCACCCGTTGATAACAGCTGCTCTAAATCACTGCCCACCAACACATCTGATAGACGTTGCTGATTGAGTGCTTTATCTCTGTCTATCGATAAAATATCGCAGGCACTCTTATTAATTGAACGCAAAATACCGCTCTTATCGATACTTAAAATGCCCTCTTTCACAGTACTCATGGTCACATCAAGTTCTACGTATAAACGGCCAATCTCTTCAGGCTCAAAACCCAAAATAGCGCGTTGAAAACGACGAGATACATAGCTTGAAATCACAGCATTAACCGCAACCACCAGCAAGGCCATCACAATCAAAAAGGCTAAGTAAGGTTCAATTCGATCTTGTAAAGAATCTAAGAGGTAGCCAACCGACACCACGCCAATGACAGTGCCTTGTGGGTCTTTAACCGCGGATTTCCCACGGACAGAGAAGCCAAGTGAACCTTTAGCCGTCGACACATAAGACTCGCCCAATACCAACGCTTTTTGGTTATCGCCACCACGCATTGGTTTACCGAGCCTGTCATCATAAGGGTGAATCAGGCGGATACCTTTATCATCTCCCACAACGATAAACGCCGCACCAATGAGTTGGGTAAGGTTGCGAAACTTAACTTGGGTTTCTTCAGACAAAATGTAGGGAACGCCATTAGGATCCAACGTTCCATTTTCTTGAATAATGCTGGTGACAAGTGGCGATTCAGATAGAAATTCAGCAACACCTAACGCTTTCAAACCCATCTCTTGCTCTTGAGATTGTTTGATGTAGTAAAAACCAGCACCTGAGAGTATCAAAAGCTCAACAAGGCCAGTGACCGTCATGATAATCAGTAACCTTTTACGGAAACTGATACTGCTCCATTTCATATTCCACCGTCCCTAGTGTTAGACGAATGATGTTAACACCAAGTTAATCGCATGACCTTTCTAGGTACGTGAATTTGTGACTGCTACTCAACTAAATAATTGAGCAGGTTGTTAATTGATAACCCTTTACGTTATTCACTTCGATTAATCGTTCGTTTTTAGAACGAATTAGCTTAAAAAGCAAAATAAACGAATAAATATTGAGCTAGATCACTAAGCTTTTAGGTGTTTTTTAGGTTGTTTAAAATAAATACAATTATAATAGTTGCATATGAAGAAGTTCGTTGTTGCCAAGCCATAAGTCATGATTTTCAGACCGCGCTTTAAATCGAAATTTAGATTAACAAAAAGGCAACAACCCTTCGCTCACTGGACGTATCTATAACTAAAAGTTGCACGCTCGTCGTTACGATTGTTGAACAAACAGGTTACCTACCTAACCTCATTCATACATCTCTATTTACGCGACAGACAGGTAGACAACTCAGAGGTGACTGATAAATCAGCGCCCAATAATAAAACATTGATGAGCAGGAAGTATCGATCAGTGGCAACGTCCGATAGAAACAGGATAAAAAACATAACGTATAAACATTGTTGAAAAGGAAACCAGGCAATGAAACGCGATAACTTTGGAATTTGTCTTACTAAGACTATGCTGTTCAAACACTTACAATCGACTTTTACTCACGTAAGAGCCTATGAGAAAGACGGAACCTCTCCTCTTGATCTCAAGGTATTGTTAGCGTTCCCGCAAATGTCAGGTAGAGATTTATTACAAACAATGCAAGGTTCAAGACAATTGGTGTGGCGCGCCGATCACCATTGTCCTAGCTTTAAATAAGCCACTTCATTTTGTAAGAACACTTCTATACTGAATTTAAAGAGCACGCTTTGTCGTGCTCTTTTCGTTTCAGTGATCTTTGTAGCCCACATCACGTACTTTATTACATTAACTTAACGAGTTATGAGAGTTTCTAAGCATGTGAGACAATCATCTCAAGACAAATGACTATCACCCTGTTAACATTAGAGTTAATGCTCTAAATGGTATTTAATGCAGATGACCAAACCAAAATTCCGACACCTTGCGCTCGCCAGTATGCTTCTCGGCACATTTGCTTCGCCAGTTTTCTCTGCCCCGCTCACTTTTTCTGAAGCGTGGCAAATATTGCAAGAGAACAACAACTCACTTGCGGCTCAACAAGCCAACGTTGAACGTTATCAACACCTTCAGAATTCAACCAGCAGCCTTAATCTACCTTCGATCACCTTGGGGGCTAACTACACGCACCTTGATAGTGATGTGACAATTAATGGTGAACAGTTCAAAAATAGCTTAAGCGGCGTGCCAAATTTAGGTGCAGTTGGAGGTATTCTTCAGCCTATATTAAGTGGGCTTGGCGGTGTTACCTCAACCATCACCGAACAAGACATCTTCAGCTCTTCCATCCGTGCTATTTGGCCTATCTTTACTGGCGGACGAATTACCGCTGCGCAAACTGCTGCCGAAGGTAAAAGCGAAGAAGCGCAAAGCCAACTTCTGATGGAGAAACAGGCTCGCTACGAAGACTTAAGTAAATATTACTT
>NZ_JBFRLX010000216.1:0-16630 GCF_041470165.1 Vibrio sp. 10N.286.46.A8 | reverse complement strand
TCTTTTAGATGTTACTTCTGATGTTACTTAAACTATAGTTCATCACTGAGCGGCCATAACAAGCAAAAAAGAATTCAAACGTTTGCATGAATTCTAGACTGAGCCAAAGCGCTTTCTTCTAACTTAGACCATAAACGGTGATATAAACAATCTTGTTTAAGTTTCATCCTCAACGTTGGAGAAATACTCTCTAACCACTCATAAACCTCGAGCAACTCATTTTCATGGCATGTTTGTGCATAGTTCAATACGAACAAAACAGACTGCATGTCTTCTGAAACTGTGCTTAAATCTAACCGTTCCTCAATATTTAGGGGTATTGCATTCACACTAATATCTTGTTTGGTTAGAGTATGTAACCAAGTTTCATCTAGATGCGATTTCACTACGTCTAATCCACCTTCGATGTTGAATAGATAAACCAACACTGCCCAAAGTTTCCAATGATACTCGACATCAAACAATGGTTTCTTGGTTAGTATTGGTAGAAACTCAACGGCCCTTTCGTACATTGATGGCCAGTCTATATCAAAAGAATTTATACTCTCAGCATTCGTTGCAGATAAAGAAAACACTGCATTCATGATTGCAACACTGACACCACTAGAGACAATCTGAGCTGAGACATTTCGTTTATGAGCCAATTCAATAATCTGCCCCCATTCCTCATCAACCTCAAGCAACATGAACTTCAGTGTATCTTTATTGCGGCGCTCAATATCCTCACTAATTACAATTAAATCATAATTCTCTACCATAGATTTATGATCCTGCTTGTTGTAAGCGTCAATAAATGATTTCACTAACATACCGATCGGCTTAGAAGACTGTCGATTTATCACCGGCGAACTCTGATAGCGCATAATCATCTTGTCCAGTGCTTCTTGGCTCTGCTTCATTGCTTGGGGCAAAAACGTTCGATATGTTGCTTGATCCATACTTAAATTAGTACGCCCCCATACACTAACCTTAAGAAAACCATGAGGCCAGTGCCGCATCAACACAGTTTCAAAGTCATATTCTGCTTTTTTATGTGGGCGCGCATATTGGCAGTAATAGCGAGATAAAGCGCAATTTAACCAGTCTTTCGTATGCTCCATCAATTCTTCACTATCACAGAGCACATAGAAACTCGGCTCAGAACCTTGCGGATAACCAACTAAATATTTTATTGGGTAATCATTCTCTAGTTGACTTTGAGAGGCGATTACTTTTTCACTCCACTGACTGCTAGGAGTAATGTTATTCTGACCTTGAAAGAAGTCTTGCAATATTTGCTTAGAATGGCCAATCATCATCTTCCCCCTCACCCACTATTGCATCGTGGTCACTAAAATACAGGTCTTCATAAGTATTTCTCTTTTCCGCTATCGCACTCAGATTCGTCGTGAAAGTAATACCTTCGAAATTGATACTCGCCCCAAAATAAGTGAAATTCATAGATCCGCGAACCAAACCTGACTCTGTAAGCAACCCCTTTTCATGAAGGTCTTTGTGTTCAGCAACTATGAATCGGCTCGGATAGTTCTTTAAGGATTGCTCTAACACGTAGATTTTTTCTCTATTTTCACGAATCGCCAACTTAAGCGTCGCACCTGCTTCAACACAATTTTGTAATAATTCAAAAAAATTAATTTGACGATGCCCCCAAGCAGGGTTAATCGAATCAAAGTTCCCCGCGGTGTTGTCCAAAATTGGAAAATCTGAAATCCAAGGGCTTAGAATATAAATTTCTCCTGGATTTAGTGCCTCCCCAACCAATATCGACGTGAGAAGATCTTTTACATGTGCTCGACCTATCGCTTCTTTGGTCTCGATAGAGCGCTCTAATTGAATCATCATTGTAGAATATCCCTTACTTCGACCGTGAGATGCATTGCCGATAAACGAGCTTGAACCTTCGTAATTCGCGGATAGAAAATCATCTTATTGTATTCAATCATGCTGACGTTTAGTTCACTAAGTACAGTCTTAATTTGTGACCTGTCCCCACCATTAAATACAAGGATACATTTACCCGATGACTTTAACTCAGAAGAAAGCATGTCACGCCAAGTACCTTGATTATCAAAATCGACTAGGACGTCTTTCGAGGTAATGACTCTAGTTAGTAGCAGACGTTCAGTCTTATTTTGATCTGTATTGAACGGGTTGTAGAAGCCTAACTCTTGCTCCCTAATCATTGCTCCACGTTGCCATAACTGAGACTGGACCCGGTTCTTATAACGATAAATATCACCTGGTGTCCCTCCACTGTTACGGGATGCTAGGTAAGACATAATGTGTAGTGGTATTTCAATATCTACACATGACTCGTACCCATCCCATTCCTTGAGCAATTTAATAAGGTGCTGATCAGTTGATGAGTTAGCACCTTTCTTCAGAACTCGTGAATACAAGATACTATTCCAGGCATGAGAAGGTAAAATCCCTAATCGCGAGATCTGTAACTTGAGCGCTTTGGTCGCTTGTGAGCGAGCCTCTAGACTGCTTGAAGTTCGAACATCATCTAACCCTTGCTGTAGCGCTTGATTGTTCATTAGATTCATCAAAAAATGTTGCAAGTCAAAATTCACTTGCTCATATTCACCTGTCTCAAAAGCATGACTGAGGTAACCTAGTGTACGAAGAGGATCTTCCCGGTATGCTTCTCTGAACTTAGTAATGTAACCAATACCACCGACTTCATTCTCATTCATCCAGATATTTAATTTGCTCCCATCCCACCTATGGTCTAGGTTAAATGACTGCTCAGAAACATCGGACACTAATTTCAAAAACATTGCATTAATACCACCACACAATGTCTGTCCTAACACGTTTTTACCCCACTCAAAATAACTCTGAGATTGGTCGTAATTAGGATCAAGATCAAGCGCACTTCTGATGACCGTCATGTTAACGTCATCTTCAAAGTATTCAGATAGTCGCTGATGTAGATCCTGTTCTTCGTCACCCATTTCAGTATTACGACGTTGGAACATACCATTCACCACATCGAGCAATAACTGCTTCCCTGACACTGTATGCAGGACTTCCAATGCATCATGTAATGCTAACTTACGTTCGCTACAAATAACAAACAACGCGGACATAACACATTCGAATATCCAATTAGCCAAGAAGTACTCATGTTCAAACGGTTCAGCATTCAAGAAGGTTTCATGAAGGTACTGGTAATAGAGCGCTTGTTTATTACGATTATGGAAAAGTAACTGCTTAACTTTCTCATCTGTAAACTCAAATCCAAATTTCGCACTATCAACCCAAAGTTTGGTTCCTACAGCAACCTGAGAGTTGTTTTGTTGCCATTGGAAAAACACATTAGCCGCGTCCTGACCTTTTTTAGCAAATGGAATACTTGCTTTGGCACCTGTACAGAAACGGGTCAACTCAATAGGTGAAGAATTATCGTGGGTATAGAAGTTGATGGATTTTAATACTTCAAACCATTCGCTACTTTGAGGGACGGGCGTCGTATGATTAACGGTCGGTTCACGAATATCAAAATACCATTGCAACATACTACTGCTTTTGTTGGTCAATGCTTTGTTCATAGAGTGAGTGGTATTAATAAACCTAGGCTGATAGACCGGGATCTGTTCTCCATTATGATTTACATAATCTTGAAGCACTTGTTTATTAACATCACCAAAAGCACTTTCAATATCAAAAGCTATATTACCTTTCTGACCTGGTACTGGTTCGAACCCAACAGGTACCAACCAGTCAGGTACATTTTGTGCCTTAACAGTGTAACGCTTAGACATTCTTCCCGGGGAAAACTCCTTGAGCGCTTGAAAGAATGCCATATCTTCACGCTTGTGGTTCACCTCATTTTTGGTAGAGCGATCCAATATAATAGATAACCCTTGTGTGTTGAGCTCAGAGAACAATTGGGCTGCGATATATTTGGGCATTGGGCCTGAGTTATCATTACCCACCCCGTACCAATGTTGACCTTTTACTCCCCAGCAATATTTAAGGCTTTGCTCTAGTTCAGGGAGAAATGACATCATAATTGATCGCGGAGGTGCCCACATCACCACTTTAGCTTGATCATCGTTAAGCCCTAGAGTACTTTTTATATGGGCGGTTAATTGGTCTATCTTTGAAGGCGTGCTTAACAAATCAACTACAACATGGTGTAGTTTTTCGAGTTTTCCTGCGTTCTTTTGTGGTGCTTTCAGCGCACTCCAGACATTTAACCACTTTAGTTGGGGAGAGTTTTTGACTAGCCATTCCAAAGTAGTAAGTGCTGCGTGCATCTTGTGGATGTGGGAGTTCTCTGTAGGTAGTTTAGTAGTGCTCACTTTAGGGTCTATGAGTTGTTCATATTGCTGGAAGGCAATACGATCGCGCCCAAAATCAGACAAAATTGTATACATCCATGGTCGCATACCACGTCGTCGACCAGCCCGACCCTTACGCTGTAAATAGGATGCTACGTTTCTAGGTGCTTTGTGTTGTATTACCGCACCTACCGTTGGATCGTTGTAGCCAACCTCGAGCGATGCGGTGGCCACAACCACGTTCGCACCTTGATTGACTCCACTATCCTGACTCGAGGTACGTTCAACAACGTTGGCTTGATCTAAATAGTGACCAATCTTCTCTGCTGCAAACCAATCTTGCCCTAATTCGCGCTTGAGTGTTGGTGAACAATTCTCATTGCTAGGTGAGCGTAAGTAAGCCAAAGGGTTTTCGTTTCGGTTGCTCGGACGCAGTTGTCCAAAGAAATCTTGCTTACCCTCTGCATCTAGATAATCATTATAAAGGCGGTTGATAACATCAAGGTCATCGGTAAAAACAAACGCTTTTTGACCAAATACATCTTGCGAAATGTTTCGGTTATTTCCAACATGGCAGTCCAGCATGCGACTACCAAGCATTGTGGCCTGAATCGTCGCAGAAAGAAGACCTGTTTGAGATGCAGGGTCTCCGCGAAGAGCCAATAGGTATTCGGCCCCTTCTTCTTCTATCTCACGTTCAAATGACTCTATCAATTCCGTGTGTTGTGGCAGTGTTCCAGTCAGATCAGCAAAGAAATTCTTTGCATCGGCGAGAGTTGCAGATAAACCTACAAAGTGTGGTTTGATACCACTAAATGCCATCCAACGTTTCAGTAGGAATGATGTTTGAGCCCCAGTGCTACCCTCATAAGTATGAACTTCATCAAGTAAAACTAACGGAATAGCTATATTGCTGTCGTTGACCCCAAACAGATGGTTAAAACCCCTGTCACTGAGGCGTTGGTTCAACATTTCTGTGGTTGTAAAAAGAATATCAGGTGGATTTTTTGTCACACCTTCTCGTGTGGTAACCACCTCGTCGGAAGAAAGCGCTACCTGACAACTCGAGCAAACTGTCTCTTTGGATTGCTGGTTAAACTTTAGAATGCCGCCGCAGTCGCCTTGAGGACAAACCATGGGTTCAAATACCTGCCCGTCTTTCGCAAAATGCTCTGAAAATGTACCACCATAAAACGTACCAATCGTGATTTTTCGTTTACCTTTAGACGACAAAAAATCGTCCAATTTACGAGCTTCTCGATAAGTTTCGGAGAACTGATCTTTTAACAACTCTTTACGAGGATAAATCGCAAGAATACGTACTCGACCGCTGTCGTCATTAATTAAATCAGTTGCCAGTTTGGTCATTGCGGGTAGGTAGAACGATAGTGTCTTACCACTACCAGTGCCCGCACAAACGATCGTCGCGCTAGGATGGTAAGTCCTTTTACGTCTGTGGTGCTCATACTTCGACA
The DNA here is from genome assembly GCF_041470165.1 of Vibrio sp. 10N.286.46.A8. NCBI lineage: Bacteria > Pseudomonadati > Pseudomonadota > Gammaproteobacteria > Vibrionales > Vibrionaceae > Vibrio > Vibrio sp. 10N.286.46.A8. The sequence goes on along the minus strand of NZ_JBFRLX010000216.1, from coordinate 10,863 downwards.
GAATCCGCTCAGTCGAGCGCACCTGAAAGCCTGATAACTGAAACCAATTATTTCCGTTTTTTAATAAACTACTGAGGATGGCTTTCTCGTTTGGCGATTGGAATAATTTCTTTTGTTCCCATCCCTCTATCAATGCTTGTGCATCGTTATCACGCTTAGGATATTGTCGAGGGCGCTTTAGAAATCGAAAGTCTGAAATTAGCGGTTTCGCATCTTCAACATTTTGTTTGGCAAACCATTGGCGAGACAGAACCTGTAGCCGTACAGTCTCTGCCATTCGTGTTCGGTAACAATCATCACCAATAGGAAAAACAAAACAACGCTGGATGAGAGCATTAAAGTAATCGTCTACATAGTACACGGCAACACCGACACTTTTGAGGCTAGACTCTATTTCGTCTCGACTAGAAAATACTTCAACGTCCCCCCAAGCTAACAACTCGGATTCTTTGTCTTCAATTTGATCTAATGCTTCGATCAGCTTATTTTTATCGATTGTGGTCATTATCTTTGTTTTACCATCAGTGTATCGAGTTTATTGTTCTTTTCGAGCCATTCCATTACTTCAGGTGTCAACATTGATACGAGCGCAACAGCACCAGTGTTATTTAATGCATCAAAAAGCTTCTTCACACCTTGCGGTAACGCTTCCGTATTCATTTGAGATTTGAGTTCTGCACATTGTTTTGCGAACTGTTGAATTCTAGCTAACTGCCCTTGATCAAAGTTAAAGCCATTCATTTGGTTATCGAACTCTCTCTTTGCTCGCGTGTAGTTATTGTAAAGTTCGATATTACGATGCACTGACTTCTGTTGTTCCAAAATCACATCATTGACATTGGCTAAGCCTTTTTGCCCTTCCGTCCATTGTTGCCATACGAGTTCATGATTATTGATAAATAAATCAGCCACTTTGCTAATTCCTTGGGTCATCTCGTACAGAGTGTTTGCTTCATCAGTCAAGCTCTGTTCTCCAACCTCTTCCCAAAGATTCTTGAATGCCAAATATCGACTGCTAACAGTCTCAAGCACCTCATTCCCACCTTCGCAGGTAAGGTCAATTCCATCAATTAGTTGTAAGCATTGTAACTTCTTAGCTTCTTGTTCAATACGCGAAGTGGGGTTGGCAACACGTGTAGAGATCGTCTTAAGTGCATTCATCTGGTCTTCCAGGTTTGCACTGTTGTGGAAATACTCGATTTGTTTGTTCAGTTCTGCCACTTGCTTTTTAAGACTCATGTACTGCTCCCAGATGTTGCAAAGACTCTTCTATAGACATAAGACGATCATTGATAACTTTTTTGTAAGTCTCGATTTGGTTGACCCCATTTCGCTCGTTAAACTCTCTGATGCTTCCGGTTACTTTTGGAGAGATTACCTTCCAGTCCTTAAGCACTTTTATCCAAAGATCTAGTTCATCACCACTAATTTTATTCAACAACTTAACGGGATCGTCTTGAGTTTGAATGAGTGCAATTGCAGACTTAGGTGTCTGCGAAGTAACGATCTCACTTAATTGTTTTATTCGAGAACGAACCGTTTTTATACTCACGTCATAATCTGGCATCATCTCTGCGGGAATGCTCTTATATGTGCTAGCGACTGATTCGAGCACTTCAAGTAGTTCTTCTTTTGTTTCCGAACCTTCCAAATAGTCCTTCAATAAGTTACTTGTGCTTTTTACCTCTTGAATAACTGGATTAAGCTCTCTAGCAGATCTTACCTTCTTATCTCTTTTTCTAAATACGTTGCCAAAAGCGAGGGGATGAACAGCATTATTAGTTCCAATTAACATGGTGTTTAACCACTGGGTTCGTAATTGATCCCATTCAGCAAGCCATTTAGAAAACACAATTCGATGATTTTCATTAATCGCTGGAGGTAATTCACTTTGAATCTGATTTGCCGTTTTTACTAGTTGATTAAGTGCTTTGTCTGTAGCCGACAAATCAAAGCCCATGCTATTTGCTAACGCTACATGGTCACTCATAGGGGCATGTGCTGTTTCTTTTACTAGCTCAACACATCTCGCCATCGCTACTGGTACCCATTTTTGAGCGAATTGCATATATAAAGCATAATCTTCTAGACCTTGCTCATAAGACCAACCAACTTTAGGGTCTTTAGCATTCATTCTGAAATGACGTAAAACAGCGATCATTTGCATCTTTAGAGGCACAGAATCAAATGTGTCTGATAGCTCTTTATCCCCAAAGGCATTTACTTTTGCCTGTTCGCTGTTCGTACGGGAACCAGGTAGGCGAATCAATGTTATGCTTCCTTTCTTTAAGAAAGCATTTAATAAACTTTTACCTTTCCACACATTATTTGTGTTTAGAGAGTAGTCTGAAAACCCTTTTTGTTGTTCAAGCATTTGAAAGAGCGCTAGTCTCAAATCATTACTAGGCCCTTGTTCTAGTATTGACGAGCCTGAAAACCAATCATTTATTAAATCAGCAACTTCGTCTCTTTGTGGCTCTGAGTCTACATCTGGTCCATTTCCAGGTTGTGATTTACTACCAATTCCTCCCCACTCTGGTTCCTGTATTACGCCTCTAGTTCTATCAGGAACTTTCTTAACTAAAACTTGGCCAGTCGCTGCTATGGAAATTTCTTCAGGCAGCAATTGTGTGTCCAAACCAAAAGCTTCAGCTTGTCGCTTAGATACTTGTTTGAAACAATCTTCACTGGTAGGTGCGTCAGAATAAAGGGACATAAAGCCAATTAGTCGCCTTGCTTGCTCTTTATCTTGTGTATTGCGATCAATTAATAGAGCTGTTTGATCATTACGGAACTCACTTAACTGCTCTTCAAACCAAGCACTTGGATACCCATTTTGAACAAAGCGTTCCCGATGATCACGGAGAATTGATAGTAGTACTTCCTGAATAACGACACGCGGGTTAAATCGAGTGCGATTATTACCCATGAACACATGCTTTTGCGCTAATTTAGTAATTGCTTGTTTGTTATACGGAAACAGTGGTATCCCTGTATCTTCGGCACCAGAAGACGTTAGTGCTGTAGAAAACCCGAAATCCGTTAATACAGCCATTTCTGCTTCACCCAGATCTGTCTGCCATGCTGGCAAATGGACGTCACTATCCTCCAAATCAATCAATTGATTAATAGCATTCATACCATGGCGAGCAGCATTGATATAACGGGCACAAAAGTCGACAACGTCATCTGTAGAAAATTTAAGTTCAGGGAAGTTCTCAACATCAAAGTCCGTTGGAAGGTGCCACTCAAAGCGACCTCGAGTCCAAATTGTATTTCGGTGACTTCTATAACTCTCTAGATCATCTGTCGTTGCAATCACTGACTTCATCGGACAAAGAACCTGAACACCGCTATCTTTATCTTGCTCCAGAAGACTCTCTATAAGGACATCATCAATAGAGGATATTGCGGCTAAATCTTCCACTAGAACCACTAGAACTCTATTTTTTTCTAATAAATACTTGCGGATTTCCTTAAACAAATCTTGGAAGTTACCAGTACTAAACTGGAATAGACGGTTGAACATTAGCTTACAAGCACGCTCAATGGCTTTATTGGTCATCTCTGCCGCCATTTTACGCTTGGAATCATCCGACTCTAATTGCAGATTTGCATAAGCTTTTCGGGCTTTTGCTCCCAGTTGAGTAGAAATCTCCTCTCCACTAGTGAACTTAAAGTCGTCCTCAACAACGGAAAAGTTATCTTCTAAAAGTTCTGCGTAAGATTTAATTTCAATCAAACGAGAAACACGACTTCTGATAGCAGAATCATTTCCTGAAAAGCTTTCTTTAATGTAGGGATCGTCAAAAAAATGTTTCAATTGATCGGCAAAAGACATTTCTGCCATAAACTGATTCATTTTTTCTTGCGTCATCTTCCCTTCAGATTGCAGTGCTTGACTTTGCTTTTGCAGCCTAGTTGGTACTTCTCGAAAGGCCTCTACAATATGTGCAAACATTAAGTTTTTAGTGGTTTCATAATCTAATGAATTTGCCACTTTACCTACTTGTTCACGCGCACTATCAAAGATATCCCCTTCTAAATCACGCAGTAAGATCTCCAGAACTTGGGACAAGCTTGCATTCTTGGGAATTCGAATGATGTGCCATTGCTCTTGCTTTGCTTTAGGGTGATTATTCGCAACAGCATGCAGCCAACGTATCAAGTGAGACTTGCCGCTGCCAGATTCCCCGACAAGAGGAATGATGGTGTTATCCGTTAATAGTTGTTCCAATAAATTCTGCTGACTTTTTATAACCGGCTTTTTTGAACCATAAGGTGTCGCAACCAATTTCATTGGGTGGTGTACTGAAAGAAGCAACTTATCACTTAGTCGCTCAGCTTCGCTAAGAATACAATCTTCTATATTTTCGAGGCTAGGCCAATATGTCTGAATACCCATTATACTACGCCCTAATAAATCTGATGTTAGTTGCTTCGGTGAGTGTCGTCTTCGGTAAGGTAAGCTCAAAGCGTCGACTACTGTCTGAACGCGCCTCCAAGCGAAGCACATTCATCGACTCCAAACGAAACAGTGCAAGACTCATTGACGAAGATAGGCGAACATTACCACTACGCGATACAAGTTCTGGTCTCTTGGTATTAAGGTACTGTGGTAACCCACCTTGATATTCACCTGTATCAAAAATAGGTAGGATATTGTTTAATTCATCTAGAAGTTCCTGCAGCGACATTTCTTCTTTCGATTCGAAAATACGGTCCAGATGCCAATGTATAAATCGCGTTGGATCAGGTAGGAAAGTGTCTTTACCAACGGCTTCTAACAAACCAAGCAGATGCCCATAATTTATGACTCCAGCAGATTCATTACTTTTGTTGTAGGTAATTTTCGTCGCATCCGGAATTACGCTACTTACCATCAGTTCATAAGCGCCACTAGCCGTAAAAGAATTGTTCTTTCCGAAAGTGATTTCTTCTTGATATAAGAAAAAACACATCGCTAATACAAACAGCGAGAAATCTTTAGATAAGTCATCATCCTTAAAGTAATCATTCAATGAGATTGTCAACTCACCATCTTGAATGTACTGTTTAGAAATGACATCAATAATTCGTTTAGGTAGATTTGAAGAGTTACAAAACGGGCTGGTGGCTGAGTACGTTTTTTCTTGTTCTGATTTTGACACTTCCCATAACCCATAATTTCCCCAAAAAGACAGAGACTGGTCCATCTTTTTCTGGGCATTTGGATTAAGCTTAAACGAACCGTCTGACTCTTCTTTATAATAAAGGGCATCAGGCATAGATGAACTAAGTAATTTAGATTCTAATATTCTTGCATCACTATTTTTTGACTTCATGCTGTTCAACAATTCATCAATTAGTTGCAAGGTAGGGATATGACTACCTGGATGTGCGTTATTAATAATTGCCATAATTATATCTTCGCCAATGTATTGATATTTTTAATGTTATTACTCGACTCCCACCATCTTCTATGGGGGTTCAACGGATTTTTCAATTCAGAATTTCCAAAGAAGTAACTAGGAAATTTTTCCATAAAGGTGAATGGCACCTTTATGCTTGAATGTAAGTGCACTTTATCCTGCACGATAAATTTACTGTACTCATATAAGACCGAGTCATTGTTCTCGTACGCATCAAATGGAGCATAAAACCAAACATTATGAATAGAGGAATCCAAATAAGGTTTTGCTTGCTGTAGAAAGTTTTCGCTACAAACAAGGGTGGTTACTTCACCACAGTTTACTTTCTGCTTGAACAGATCCATCAAACGCTCAACAGAGCACGGGGTTGGGTCAAAGTAATACTGCTCAAGACTATTTGAACCATCTGTGGGTTGGGATACAGTGAAAACATCACCTACTAAGGTCTTACTTGTCGCCCTTCCATTTTCAACATCTCTTCGACCACATACTCTCAATGGCATAAAGTTATCTAGCGTAAAACTAACTTGCAAAACCTCACCAAGAGACTTTTTATCCATGACCCAGTCAAGTAATAGTTCACCACGCTTCTTGAGAACCGCATTTTCTTGAGATCGATGAGTATCAACCATCCCTTCCCATGTGGTCTTGATGACATGTCTATCATGCAGAACCTCTACAACAACTTTATTGGTAAAATCAGACCAGAATTTCACCCAATCATCTTCGTTATCTGGGACTAAAGAGGCATCTGGATAGCATAAGCACAACAAACCAGCTCGTTGCATAAGCAGGAGTGTTTTCCAATTCCAGGTTTCATTACCATCAGAGTTTTTTTCTATATGGTCGGCTTGATTATTTACTTGAATTTCAAATAAGTTATCGCCAACCTCCGAACGTTGTTTCCACATTGAGTTCCAACGTTTAAAACCAAGTTCAATCCCTATCTTTTTAGTGTGACTACGGTTAGTCAGTTGCTCTTGATGGTAAATAACTTCACAGTAAGAAGCTTTCCCATCACGACCACTACGACCAATTTCTTGATAATACCCATCAATATTTTGGCTCAGTCCAGCATGAATGACGGTTCTTACGTCACCTTTATCCATCCCAACACCAAAAGCTGTTGTCGCTACTATGATATCTAGGTTATTGGCGTCCCACTGTTCAATGATCTCTGAGCGTTCAGTGTCTTCTGTATCACCAGTAAACAAGCGGACTCTATTAACCCCTTTTTCAGAAAGCTCTTGATAAATATCATCACATTCTGTCTTAGTAGGTGCATAGACGATCAGGGGCTTAGGAGAACTAAGTACTTTATCCACCACACTGGAAATATAGCCTACCTTTTCCACCATTTGCTTTAAGCAGACAGGCTCTGGGCGTAAAAAAGCGCCATTGATCATCGTAGGTTTAATATAAGTATCACCAAACAAAGCCCTTATAGTCACCAGAGATTGATCGGTAAACGTGGCAGACAAAAATACTTTCCTAAAACAGCCGCCTTTCTTTCTTAGGGCTTCTAATAATGCGCCAAGTTTCTGAAACTCCGGTCGAAAATCATCACCCCATGTATCTATTAAGTGGGCTTCATCAAACACCACATTCTTTAAGATTTTTGATTCAGCCGCCTTAAACAAAGTAGGAAGAATGCCGCTTACCATAGATTCCGGTGAAACAAACAATACTCGTTGCTTCCCAGACAAAATATCGGACTTAATCTGAGCTTTAGTATCGTCGTTCAACTCTCCTCGCCACGCATACTCAGCGCATGGCTGATAACCCATTCTAGCGATAGAATTTTTCATGCGTTTTGCTTGATCCAACGCCAATGCCGTGGTTGGTATGACGACAATCGTCAATTCGTCTGCACGAGTAAACCCAGTCAGTGTTTCTGTAACCAGAGTTTTTCCGCATCCCGTTGGTAGGTTGACGATTACCGTAGCATCAGGCTTTGATGCAAGCGTTAAACGCACTGCCTCGCGCTGAGCATGGCTTGTGTAAGTTTTGAATGGTAAGTTCAGTTTAGCGAGCACGGGGTCATGTGGTGGTTGATCTGAATAACGTTTAACCACCTGTTTATAAACAGGATCTATGTATTCATTCACCACACCAGGTTCCACAAGCACAGAATCTGAAACAGGATCAAACTTCAAACCAATTTTAACTCCAGAAGCAAACTCCTCTTGTGTTGGTCTTTTACCGAGTCGCAACCTAGCACTACTCAAATCTTTTTCTGTAGCTAACAGATCTTTTGTTAAGTACCAGAACTCTACGAGAGTTAACTCCTGAGAGTCTAATGCTTGTAGAAAACGACTCTTAAACTGTGAATCAAAGAAGAACTCCACCTCAGACTTAAGCTTTTCTAACATGTGAGTTGGATAGAAATCACGGAACTTCATAATTAGGCACCAATCAACAATACATACTTTAAAGTGAGTAATTCTGCTTTCGGGTTAACGTCCAAAAGTTCATTTTGTTGTTCAAACTGTTCGATAGCAAGCGCCTTACTTTTCTCAAGGACTTGTTCTAATGCGCTAGTAAATCTGGTTTTGCTTACTAAAGGTTCAATCAACTGCCATACATCTGTATTACTTTCGTGAGTTTGGATAGTGATATTTGTGTCCTGGTAAGGCACCTGATTACCACCGATTTCCACTTGTCCATTGGCAGAACTGTATGCAGCACTCACTAAGGTTGCCATATTCAATGGTGTAGGACTCCCGCTCTCACCGAATACTCCTAGAGAAACAACAGGTGGATATTGTGCATCCAGAACGATTTGATCTGATGTAGAGTTTGCTTTCCCTTCAACCAACCACTGTGGAATAAAAAATAACATTGGCTCTTGTTTAATTGGGATCTTACGAATGATTGCACTACTGTTTGCTAGCGTAGACTGACGAGATACCTCAGCAATAGCATCTACAAACGGTTGACCATATCTAAGTGGATAACTGCCATTTTTCACACTATTGACTCTAGATAGAGATAGTTCTTGGGTTACCGGAGAAATATAATCAGATGCCTCGATATCTAGTCCTACAATACATTTATCAATCAATGTAGAAGAACGCATTTTTGTAGAACCTGACGAATACTTAAATCGATATACGTCGCAGTTTTCTGTCGGACTAAGTCTAAATAGCATCCCCTCCTTGATCCAATCAACGAGCGCGGTCGACTCTTCAAATGCTTCGTCATCCTCGCGCATTTGTGTGAGTCGCTTTTCTGCCTCTTCCGCATCGATATCGACTGTCGCTAGTTTCGCGATAATATCTAAATGGTTGTAAGTACTGCGTGTTTTATCTCGAAGCTTTTCTTCAGCATCTTCTAATGCTAAATAGCCTTCTTGCAAAACTGCTGGCCAGATTTCTTCATGAAGCAGTTTATCGATCTCATCTTGAATATTTGCTCTGTAATGAGAGAAACAACCAACCCCCTTCATCAAAGATTGCACCCATTTGTTATAAAATGTACTTCTCGCTGTGGAGAGAATCATTGTGTCGATTGGGTTTACACCAGTAGACAATGCACTATAACGGTTCAAACGACCATTACGTTGCTCAATTCTGCTTATCGACATCGGCATGCTATAATGTATCGCTAGTCGGGTCTGCCCTTGCAAATTAAGTCCATCTTCACCCCTTTCATCACATACCAACACCCTAGTAAGATCATCAGAATTAAAGGCCGGAGTTTCTCCCTGTTGATGACGTTCTACAGTTACATCAGTATTCTCACTGAGGAACTGATATACATTGTCTGCCGTAAGTAGGTCTCCGCAAAAGACCACAGCCTTACCCTCAGGGTTCGATGATAGCCATGTTGACAATGCTCTGCTCAATGCTCGATTTTTGGTAACCTGCTCATTTTCTACTTGTTCCAGCATATGTTCCCAATGGGAATTTTCAATACTGGAGCTATTAACCTGTTTTAGATACCTCTCCGCCGTATCAGCAAAGCTAATTGGACTTGTTAACAACGACTCTACTATGCGCTTAAATTGAGTCAGTTCTAGTTGATTAAAATTGTCACCAGCCACCATTTCAGAACGATATTGCTCAAAATGTTCATCAAGATAGACTTCTTCTTTTGGTGCATCCCAGATTACGGTTTGTACTGGATTTAAACCCGGGAATAAGTTTTCTATCTCACTAACCTCGTTCTCCACCATACCCGTAGCTCTAGAAGTGCGAATCATACGGTAATCAAAGAGGTATCTATTGTTGAGGTATTCAGACAACTGCTGAATTAAGTTATCACGTTGAACTGGATCTTTGTCCATGGCGAACATATTAACCAAAGGCAAAAGAGCTTGAACTAAACCTTCTAAGGTTGGATCGTCGATTTCCAAACCGAGCAAATCGTTTAAAGAAGTGTAAAGAAGATAGTCCTCGTTTTCCGGAACAAAAATGCGGCTTAACTCTCTGATGCGATCCTGCATAGGAAGCAGTTGATTAAACAATGCTATGGTTCTGTCCGTTAATGGGAAGTTTTCTGAGTTGAGTAAATGCAGCAATGCAAGATATGCAGAACGATGCCCTGCCATTGGCGTTCCGGTCAACAACAAAGTAATTTCTGATTGATTTGTCAGTGTTGATATTGAACTAAACAACTCACTTTCCATCCAGTTATCGTTAAATGGAAAGCTCGAAATCTGGTGTACTTCGTCGATAACAACCATCGTTGGTGTGTGTTCATATGTCAGTGCTTGGCTGAAAGTAAGAATATCGACGTTAGGGTCATCATTATCCTCATCGGTGTTTAGCACTGCACCCAGATGGAAACGTTCAGTTAGTTCTTGCTTCCATTGCTGAGAAAGAGAGTCGGGTACCAAGACTAGTACTTTTGAGTGACGGCCCTTTTCAAGGACATGTTGTCGAATGATAAACCCAGCTTCAATCGTCTTTCCTAAGCCAACTTCATCACAGAGTAGATATTTTTTGTTCGTATCCTTTAGCACTTCATACACCGCTGCCAATTGATGCTTTTCTAGCTCGACAGAGCTTGACAGCAATGCCGCGATTGAACGACAAGAGCGGCGTTGGGAATAGTACTCAGAATAAAACTTTGAGAGCAAATTACAAAGAAACGGTGACGATGTCCCCTGTCCCTTCAAAAATTCTTCGACGTCAAATTTATGATTGGGAAAGGCATTGGGAACGTATAATTCTGACAAGTCATAGGCATCTTTCATCTTCATTGAAAAAACGACTAGTGCCTGCTCTCCCGGTCTTTCTCCTTGGTAGTAACCCATTTTCCAAGAGTTTGTTCCTGGGAATTGAACAAAGACTTCAGTATTCAATCCTAAAGAGGTAACCGCTTGTAGTTCTACAGCTGGAACATTGATGCTGTTGGCCAATGGTCTAAGTGGAGAAGCAAAAAATCCGATTTCTGCTGACTTCGCTTCAAGATCAATTGATATAATTTTCCCGACACCTTTAAATAC
>NZ_JBFRLX010000215.1:0-13438 GCF_041470165.1 Vibrio sp. 10N.286.46.A8 | reverse complement strand
GGGTACAGATAACTAATAAAGATACAGATATAACACTTTAAATGGTTACAGATTAAGTGTGAGTTACAAGGGGGAAACGTGGAAGCAGAACTCAGCGGCAATAAATATCTCGCGATAGAACAACACATTAAGGCTCAGATCGATAAAGGGCTCTTTCACCCAGACGACCGCTTGCCTTCCATTCGTCAACTAAGCGAACAGCTTGGCGTGAGCAAAAATACCGTGATTCGCGCCTATCAAGAATTGGAAGCGACAGGCTGGGTTTATTCCGTGCCTAAATCAGGCTATCGCGTAAAAGCACCGAACACCACAAGTTGGGATGCGCCCAGCCAGCCTCAAAAAGTCGATCTGCTTTCCGTGACTAAATCAGTTCTCTCTCGCCCAAAAGGCCGTCTAAAATTGTTGGCAGGTTCAGCACACCCGAACATTAATAACCCTGCCATTCGTAGCTTGTACGCCGAAATCGGTCGCCATAGCCGTTTGCAAACTCAGCTTCCCGGTTATTACCAATTACCTCCCGGCGATGAGCAATTAGTGAAGCAGTTGTTAAAGATCACCCATGATCTAGGCGTGCCTGCGGGATCGAATGAGATTGCGATTACACATGGCGCTCAACAGGCGATCAGTCTGGCTTTACGTGCATTAACCAAACCGGGAGACATCGTGGCGGTCGAATCGCCCTGTTACTTCGGCAATCTGCTTTTACTTGAATCGCTTGGTTTGCAAGCACTAGAAATTCCAAGCAGTGTGAGCCACGGCATTGATATTCCATCACTACAAAGTTCGTTGAACAAATGGGAAGTAAAAACCTTACTGCTAACACCAAACTTTACCAATCCAACGGGTTCACGAATGCCATTGGCTAACCGAAAGGCATTACTGGATATCTCCGGATCTTTACCGATTATCGAAGACGATGTATTCGGTAGCTTGGCATTCGACACACCCATTGCCAGCCTCAAAGAGCTTGATAACCAAGATCGAGTCATTTACGTCAACTCTTTGTCCAAGACCTTAGATTCTCGCTTGCGTATTGGCTGGTTACTCTCAGGTCGTTACCAAGCTCAAGTTGAAAAATACCTATTATGCGACAACATGGGCAGCTCCAATTTAATGCAATCAGCGGTTGGGCACTTCCTCACTACGGGGAAATATCGAAGTCATTTGTCTAAGATGAAGCGACTCTACCAAGTCAATCAAAAGCAATTCCAAAGCCTGTTAATACAAGCGCTTGATGGCTATGAACACCTTGTTGGCCGCTACCATCTGTCAAAGCCTGAGGGATCTTTTCTAAACTGGATCACGTTACCTGAATCTGTCGATAGCTACGCAATTTATCAAGATTGTTTGAAGCACAAATTGGGAATATTACCTGGCACAGTATTTGGGACAAACGATCAATATAAACACTGCTTGCGCTTCACGGTAGCGAACATCGAAGAGAGTAAAGAGTGGCAAGAAGGGGTTGTGACACTAGCGAAAATAATCGCCAAACATACTTCTTTCTAATCGAATATTTCTGACTGCTAGATCATTCAACAATGAATAAACGTTAACTAAAACAACAAATACAATCACCAAGAAAATGCGTCAAACGATCACAGATAACACTCCGAAATACCTTTGCAAGTTTTTTAGAAAAATTCAAAAATAATTAGAATTTAACCCCTAACTTTACTGAGTATTTTGTTAGTCTTGGAAACAATTATTTACAATCCAAACAAAAATTAATTGGATCGCTAGAGGTTGTTTTTTTGAATATGAAATTATTCGGCAGTTCCCTAATCCTTTCGGGAACTGCATTAGGGGCTGGCATGCTTGCTATTCCCATGGTGTTGGCCCAGTTTGGCTTCATGATCAGCTCAGTGCTGATGCTACTTATCTTTATCGGCACCACCTACTCTGCACTCCTACTGGCAGAAGCGTGTACCAAAACGAAAGACAACAGTGGCATGAGCAGTGTTGCTTACCTAACTCTGGGCAGCAAAGGTAAACACTTTATCAATGCACTCTTTTACTTGCTGCTGGTATGCATGCTGATCGCCTATATCTTGGGTGTTGGCGACATCATTCATAAGCTATTGCTCGACGTCGGCGTAGACATCTCTGCATCCGCTGCTTATACCGTTTTCAGCCTATTGATGGGTGTGATTGTAGTCGCGGGTAAGTCTTATATCGATAAATTAAACCGTGGTCTATTCATCATGATGGTGGTGATGCTCTTCATTGTTATTGCCTCTCTGTTTAGTAATATCCGTCTAGATTACCTAACTCAAACTAGCCAATACACGGCCAATGACGTGGTGCAATACAGCGCGGTTATCTTTACTAGCTTTGCCTCTATGGTGGTGATCCCGTCACTGGTTATCTACAACCGAGAAGCGACTCAAAAACAGATCCGCAATATGATTCTGCTGGGCTCTGTGATTCCACTAATCTGCTACCTAACTTGGTTGTTCGCGATTATCGGAAACCTTGGTACAGACGCGATCAGCCAATTCCACAATATTTCAGAGCTAATCTCAGCATTTAGTGGACAGTCTGCTTGGTTGAAAGTTGTAATTGCACTGTTCTCAGCACTGGCATTGGTGACCTCTTTCCTCGGCGTGTCTATGGCGCTTTACGACCAAAACAAAGACGCAGTGACCAACAACAAAGCGTTGGCTTATGCGCTGACTTTCATCTTACCTTTGGTATTAGCAGAGCTGTTCGCAAGCCAGTTTGTAAGCATGTTGGACTATGCTGGTATGGTGCTGGTGTTCCTAGCTATCTGGGGGCCACTCGCAATGGTGGTTAAAGTTCGTAGACCTGATTTCCCCCATCTACAAACTGAAGGCAGCTATACCGCTGCCGGTGGCGATACGGCACTGATGGCAACATTCGGTTTTGGCGCGTTGATTTTCGTATCTTGGTTTATGGGGTAACTCATCACTCGGTCATAGACCTAAAAAGATACCAAGAAGAGCAGCGTTGGCTGCTCTTTTTTTATGCCTAATTTCCTTACCCACATTATTCCTCCCCCCTTCTCGACAGACATCGACTAATACCTTCAAAGAACGTATTTAGAAACAATAATTTAGATAAGAAACTCGTCATATCTAGATCTCAGCACCAGCTCAAAACACCATGTTCTATGATCATATAAAGTAACTCCATTGCTGATACATCTGATAAACAGATCACAAAACAACCTCAATGGTATTGTATTGGTACTATCATTTAAAATACCATCATTGCGTACCCTACAGTACTAAAGGACATAATAATGAAATCGACTAACTTCAAACTGTCTTCAATGATGTTCATTGAATGGTTTATCTGGGGAGCATGGTTTGTTCCCTTATGGCAAATACTCAATACCAATGGTTTTACGCCAACTGAGATCGCATGGTCTTATGCATGTACTGCAATCGCAGCGATCATTTCACCGATCCTAGTTGGATCAATCACCGACCGTTTCTTCGCAGCTCAGAAAGTACTTTCAGTGATGTTGATAGCGGGTGCAGGTTTGATGTACTTAGCGGCTCAACAAACCGAGTTTGCCACCTTCTTTCCAATCCTTTTGCTTTACTCGTTAACTTACATGCCGACGATTGCACTGACCAACAGCATTGCTTTCTCTAACGTAGAAGACGTAGAACGTGACTTCCCGCGTATCCGTGTAATGGGCACTATCGGCTGGATCGCTTCTGGTATTGCGATTGGTTTCTTACCAGGTTGGTTGGGTTACGGCGATATTTCATCAAGCAATATCCCTTTGATCCTGACTGCTTTAGCTTCTTTAGCACTGGGGATCTTCGCGTTAACACTGCCAGACACACCACCAAAAAGTACCGGTAAACTTAGCCTAAAAGTGATGCTTGGCCTTGATGCTCTCGTGTTGCTGAAAGACAAAAACTTCCTAGCATTCTTCGTTTGTTCTTTCATGTTCAGCATGCCATTGGCGTTCTACTACATCTTCGCAAACGGCTACTTAACCGAAGTCGGCATGAGCAACGCAACTGGCTGGATGACGCTGGGTCAGTTCTCTGAAATCTTCTTCATGTTAGCATTACCTTTCTTCACCAAACGATTTGGTATTAAGAAGGTACTATTACTTGGTCTCTTTACGGCAGCAGTTCGTTACGGTTTCTTCGTCTACGGTAGCGCAGACACTTGGTACCTATACTCACTGCTGTTCGCAGGCATCCTCTTGCACGGCGTGAGCTACGACTTCTACTTCGTAACGGCTTACATCTACGTCGACAAAAAAGCACCCGCTCACATGCGTACCGCAGCGCAAGGCCTTATCACATTGGGTTGCCAAGGTATCGGCAGCTTGCTGGGTTACCGCTTAGGTGGCGTATTAATGGAGAAAATGTTTGCTTACGACGAACCGCAGAATGGACTCACGTTTGATTGGTCCGGCATGTGGGGCTTCGGTGCCATCATGATCGCCATCATCCTCGTGATCTTCATGTACTTCTTCCGTGAACCAAACGGCGAAATCAAAGAGATTAAAATCGACAACAAATCAGATGGAAACCCATCAGAGCAGGCTCAAGTAGAAAAAGCTCAAGCGTAACTTTATACCTGCTCAGTCTTCTCTCTAGCCTTATTTTTTAGCTAAAGGCTGAGCAGTTTTTAAATAACCTATTTTTGGTGAAGTAAGATGAACATTTCAAAACAAGACAGAATTTTAGGCACTTTTTACGGTCAAGCACTGGGTGATTCAATGGGAATGCCATCAGAGCTTTGGCCAAGAAGCCGAGTAAAAGCGCACTTTGGTTGGATTGATTCTTTCCTACCGGGGCCTGCTGAAAACAACGCCGCTTGTTATTTCGATGCTTGCCAATTCACGGATGACACCTCAATGGCGCTGGCTCTTGCTGACGCTATCATCGAATGCGACGGTGAGATCTCACCAGAGATCATTGCTCGCAACGTATTAAGCTGGGCTGAAGGCTTCGACGCATTCAACAAAAACATTTTCGGCCCTAGCTCAAAAGCTGCGATGCGTGCAATTAAAGAAGGCACTTCAATTGATGAGCTTGAAAACAACGGTGTGACTAACGGTGCTGCGATGCGTGTATCGCCAATGGGCTGCCTAGTTCCTACCACCAGCTTAGACACCTTCATCGATCAAGTCGCACTGGCTTCAAGCCCAACACACAAATCAGATGTCGCAATAGCGGGTGCAGTTGCGATTGCTTGGTCTGTATCGAAAGCGATTGAAGGACATAGCTGGAGCGAAATTAAAGATCAATTACCTGCGATTGCCAACGCAGCACAAACCAAAAACATCACCACATTCAGTGCCTCAATGGGCGCTCGTATTGAACTTGCTTTGATAGTTGCTTCAGAAAACAGCGGCATTGAAGAACGCATGGAAAAAGTCTACAACTTAGTCGGTGCTGGCGTGAGCACAATTGAATCGGTACCAGCAGCTATTGCGATGGTTGAACTGGCGCAAACCGATCCAAACCGTTGTGCGATCCTGTGTGCTAACTTAGGTGGTGATACCGACACGATTGGTGCGATGGCGACCGCAATTTGTGGCGCATTGAATGGTATCCAAGCTATCGATGTCGATCTAAAAAAACAGCTCGACGATGAAAACCAACTCGACTTTGCAGGTTACGCCGCAACCTTCCTACGTTTAAGAGAAATTAAGGAGCAAGGGTATGCCTCATAGTTCTTTGATTACACTGATTCCAACCCTCAAGAATCAACGACAGTTGTGCCTGATTGGTGCGGCTGTGGTCGATATCGTGACTGAAACACCTGCCCTACCAAAGCGTGGTACCGATGTAGAACTGACCGAGAAAGGCATTCATGTCGGCGGTTGCGCCCTAAATATCGCGATTGCTCTGAAAAAGCTGGGCGTTGAGTCAATCAATGCCTTACCAATTGGTCAAGGTAAATGGGCTGACATCATCACCACAGCAATGGCTGAAAAAGGCCTAACAAGTCACCTACAAGATCCAAGTGGCGACAATGGCTGGTGCTTAGCGCTCGTTGAGCCAGACGGTGAACGTACCTTCTTGTCTGTGAGCGGTGTCGAGAACAACTGGAACCAACAAGCGCTTGATCAGTTAGATCTGCAAGACAATGCGATTATCTACCTTTCTGGTTATCAGTTGTCTTCGGGTTGTGGTGAAGAGCTCGTTAGCTGGCTGGAAACGTTGCCCAACAGCATTGAGCTATTCATCGATTTTGGCCCTCGCATTGGTGATATTCCAAAACCACTGTTTGATCGCCTAATCAACCTGAAACCAACGGTATCTTTGAATCGCCAAGAAGCTGAAGTTCTGGGTATGCGAGATATCAACACCTTCGTTGAGCAATGGCATAACACTTATCACTGCCCGCTGATTTTGCGCATCGACAGTGATGGTGCTTTGTTCGCCACTCATGACGGCTACGGAAACGTTGCGCCATTTAAAGCTACAGTGGTTGATACTATTGGCGCAGGTGACACCCATGCAGGAGGCGTTTTAGCAGGCTTGGCTTCTGGCTGGGAACTGCCCGATGCAATCTTGTTAGGCAATGCCGTGGCATCTTACGTGGTGAGCCATGTAGGTGGCGACTGTGCCCCAAGCGTGGACGAGATTACTCGCTACCTTAACCAATACTAATCCTTGCTAACTCATGAACACACTAGGCTCAGTATTACTGGGCCTTTTTGTTACGCCTGTCTTTTTTACCTATCTTTTTGGCCTTTCTCCCATGATTAATTTTTCTGCTTTGAACCGCTTTTCAATTGCAAATAACAAAGCAACAAGAATTCTGCTCGCTAGCTGTGGAATCAACCTGTGCATTGGTGTTCTCTATACCTGGAGTGTATTCAAAAACTCGCTTTTAGAACTCGGTTGGAACAACACTCAAGCCTCTATGCCCTACACAATCACCATCATCACTCTGTCATTAGCACTGCTTATTGCTGGTCGTATTCAAGATAAGATAGGCCCACAAAAAGTATTGATGGTGGGTTCTTTGATGGCGGGCGCAGGAATGATCTTAGCGAGCCTATCTTTGACGCCATGGAACCTGAATGTGAGCTTTGGTTTAGTCACAGGTGCGGGAATTGGTTTCGCTTACGCCTGCTTGAACCCAACGGCAATGAAGTGGTTTCATTCTTCTCAGAAAGGCATGGTCAATGGGTTACTCGCCACGGCATTTGGCCTTGCGGCTATCTACTTGGCCCCGCTTACTAGCTACCTAATATCCGTCGTTGGATTGGAACAAAGCCTTCGCATACTTGGGACTGGGCTCATCGTCATTGCTTTCCCACTGGCTTATTCGATCAAGAACCCTCCAGCAGGGTATGAGCCGAAAGCCAATTCAGAAGAATCTGACACCTCAAAGCCTAAACCACCTCCAGCACGAAATTACATGTGGAAAGAGATGCTCGCCACCAAGCAATTCTACCTCTTGTGGTTCACTTACGCCTTTGGCGCTGCCGCTGGTTTGATGATCATCGCCAACATCACCTCGATTGCTGCTGAGCAAGCCAATATCTTAGAAGGCGCTTATTTGATTGTGACCTTATCGATATTCAACTCAGCAGGTCGATTAGTCTCTGGGTTATTGAGCGATAAGATTGGCGCATTAAAAACGTTGGCGATCGCGCTTGGGCTACAAACCATCAATATGCTGCTGTTCAGCCAGTTTGTTTCTAGCCCGACTCTAATGGTTGGCGCGGCATTGGCAGGCATTGGATATGGCACCTTGTTAGCAGTGTTTCCTTCAATCATGGCGGACTTATACGGCCTGAAAAACTTTGGCGCCAACTACGGAGTGCTTTATACCGCTTGGGGCATTGGTGGCTTTATCGGCCCTATCCTTGCAGCAATCTCCGTCGATTGGTACGGCAGTTACTCAATAGCCTATTTGATCTGTGCTGTGTTAGTGAGTATCGCGACAGTCCTAACCTTCAAAGTAAAACCCATTTCAACAGAGCCTAGTAGCGATACAGAGTTAGCCCCACATTACCAACCAGAACGTTCAAGCTAACTGGATAAAACCTCTGAGTGGTGGAATCTTTGTTTTGCCCTCAGATTTCACATTTCTATTAAGTGTGGGCTGAGACTTCGGGTATACTTCAGTTAAATATAAAAGCTAAAACAGACATTTATGAGCGCTTATCAACCACTGCTTACCCTGATTCAAGAACGAATCGAACAGAAAGATAAATCACCCTTATATCTGAAGATTGCCGATTCAGTGAAGCTGGCGACTGAGCAACAGATGCTCAAAGGTGGAGACTTCATTCCTACCGAGCGTGAGTTCAGTGACAAGCTTGGTGTGTCTCGTATCACCGTTCGTAAAGCGTTGGATATATTAGATAAAGAAGGCGTGATTGTTCGCTCTCGTGGTTTGGGTACCATGATCAGTGAGACCGTTGAGTACTCCAGTAAAGAAGCGACAGGCTTCTCTCAACAAGTCGTTCTGAAAGGCAAAAAACCCGACACGTTATGGATTAAGAAAGACGTGATTGCGTGCTCTTCTGAAATAGCCAAGATGCTTAAAATAGCCGAGAACGATCAAGTCTTTCTATTGAAGCGCGTTCGTTACATCGACGAGCAAGCGGTATCTATTGAAGAGTCTTACGTTCCTGCGCATCTTATCCACGACCCTGACGAGATCCAGCTGTCGCTTTACGACTACTTCCGCAGCCAAGATATCTCGCCAACCAAAACACAAAGTCGTGTATCCGCTAAGATGCCAACAGAAGAATTTCTAGAGAAGCTCAACATTGATGAAACAGTGCCAGTGCTGCTTATCGAGCAAACCGCTTACGATAAAAAAGGCGTACCGATTGAATACAGTATCAACCGCTGTCGTGGTGATATGTATGTGTTTGTGAGCGAAGATTAAACCTCGCATCCAAAACACGGTAGATACAAAAAGCCCGTTAGTCTTACTCGAATTAGCGATCGCAACTAATTAACAGTAGGGCTAACGGGCTTTCTTATTTTCTGATTACCATGGCAAAAAACTAAAAGTGCTTACTTGGTCAAATTACCAAGCAATTGCTCACACTGTGCTTTTAGCGATTTAAGCTCATCTTCATTCATCTTAGAAAGACATAGCATTTCAACTGGCACGGTCTGCGCTTGCTCTTTGAGCTCTATCCCTGCAGGTGTCAGTGTAGTAACTCGAACTCGTTCATCTTCAGCACTGCGAGTTCTAAGCACGTAACCTTTCGTTTCCAAGCGCTTGAGTAAAGGCGTCAACGTACCTGAATCCAAATGCGTTTTTGCGCCTAGGGCTTTGACATTTATCTCTTTTTCTTCCCACAGCACCATCATCACAATGTACTGCAAGTAAGTAAGGTCAAGCGCTTTCAGTAAAGGTTGATACGCTCTACTCATTGCATTCGATGCACTATACAGCGCAAAACACACCTGATTATCCAGTTTTAGATAGTCATCTTGGTCGCTCATGATCACCTCACCAATAAATTAAATTGCGCACAATATACTTGCGTGCTCGAATTTTATCAATTAAGCTAGTTTTAAAATTAAGTTGCGCGCAATCTAATTTCACACAATTCAAACAAGGACTAAGACAATGACAACACTCTACACAACTTCTGCTACAGCTACTGCAGGTCGTAACGGCCAAGTTTCTACTGATGACAACCTGCTTTCAGTGGCGTTGAGCTACCCTAAAGAGATGGGCGGAACAGGTGAAGCGACAAACCCTGAGCAACTGTTTGCTGCGGGCTACTCTGCGTGTTTCTCAAATGCTCTACTTCATGTAGCTAAAGAGATGAAAATCAAAATCGCATCGGCGCCAACGACTGCAACAGTCGGTATTGGACCAAATGAAAACGGTGGCTTTGCTTTAACTGTTGCTCTATCGATTGAACTGGATCTAGAGCAAGAACAAGCTGTGACGCTTGTGAAAACGGCGCACCAAGTTTGCCCTTACTCAAACGCGGTTCGTGGCAACATTGATGTGAAATTGTCGGTTAACGGACAAGCGCTTTAGCCGCTTCATCCCACCCCCTCCAAAAAAAAGTACCCCGCTAAAAAAATGTCCCGCACTAGGCGGGACATTTTTTATATGCGATAGAAAGCTTCTAGCTCTGAGTTGCTAACTCTTAAACGTATTCGAGAGCTCTTTCAGCGATGTTGCCAACTCAGCCTGCTCTTTCGCTGTTGCAGCAATTTGCGTTGCGCCTGTCGTAGATTCTGTCGACTTCTGCTCTACCGCGACAACGTTCTGAGCAATATCTTGAGTCACTACTGCTTGCTCTTCAGTTGCGGTTGCGATCTGCTCTGCCATGCTGAATATTTCGCTCACAGCCCCTGAAATATCTTGCAGGGTCTGTTCTACTCCTCGTGAGTCTTCAACCGCTCTTGAAGACATCTTCTTGCTGTTATCAATCACATTGAACGCTGTTTGCACGTCAGATTGTAGCGAGTTAATGAAGCCTTCAATTTCCGAAGTGGACTGTTGCGTACGCTGAGCCAAAGTACGAACTTCATCGGCTACGACAGCAAAACCACGACCTTGTTCACCAGCTCGAGCGGCTTCAATCGCTGCATTTAACGCTAACAAATTGGTTTGTTCGGCAACGGATTTAATCACATCAATCACACTGTTAATGTTGTTGCTACTTTCGTGTAGATGAGTGATTTTTTCAGCTAGGCCGTTAATCTCAGAAGCCAAGGTTTCTATCGACTCATAGGATTGTTGGACCGTGCTTAAACCTTGCTGTGATTGTTCATCAGCGATCTTCGCTGAGCTTGCCGTTTGCTGTGTTTTAGCCGCGACTTCATTCACCGTCGCTGATAGCTCTTCTGTTGCTGTCGCAATCAAGCCAATCTGGTCTTGCTGTTCAACTAAGGTGCTTGAGTTGTATTGGCAAGTTTGCGCCGTCTCTTCTGCTGCTGAAGCAAGTGTCAGGCTAGATTGAGATAGGTTATCGATAACTTGAGAAAACTTCTCTAATGTTTCATTAAGCGACGATGAGATTTGACCCAGCTCGCTATTACCTTCGTAAGTCGCACGAACGGTTAAGTCATTGTCATTTCGGACTTTAGAAAGCACTCGCGTTAGATCTTTAACTCGAGTCGTTAAATCAGTAATGGCTTTGAAGCTAACAAAAGTTGCGAACAAAGTGATCACAACAAACATCACAATGCTGCCCATCATTGCTGATTGAGCTTGCTGAGTTTTCTGATCCGTCAGTGTAATAAGAGACTCTGCTAACTGATTTTCAGTCTTCTTCAGCTGAACAATTCGTGCCGTCGATTGAGCAAACCAATAAACAGGATCGACATCAAAACCACTCATTTTCGATTCAGCCACATCACGAAGTTTTTCCACTTCAGCCACCGAGCGATCATTCAGTTGTTGTTTAAAGAAATCAACGTTATCTGGGTTACCAAAAACTTCAAAGTTCGCAAAATATGTATTTTGCTCGGTTACCAAAGAGATGAATTTAACCAGCATACCCGAGCCAAATTCATTTTTAGAAAAGGTGTTGTTGAGAACCGCACGTTCGATACCCGCACGCTCCTTGCCTTGTAGAAAGTTATAGTAGGCGATGGTTTCTGTCGTGATGGTAGCATCAGTACTTAGCTCAGCAATTAATGCAGATACACTCAATAACTTAGCATTAAGTTTGGTGTAGTAGCCTAATGCTTCAGAAAGCGGAATTGATTGAGAATCCACTCTATTGCGAATCGAAGTAATTTGGTTGAGACTTTGGCTGATTTCAGTATTCAGACGCGCGATCTGCGATAAGCCGATTTCTTCAGACTGCCAGTACTCGGTTCTTTGATTGCGTTTGCTGTCTGCGTTAATTCTTTGTGCTTTTAGCTCACTGCCAAACTTGTTTCCCTGTGAGCCAATAAAGCCAGCCGTCATACCACGTTCTTTCTGTAACTCGTGCACCAACTCACTGTACACAACCGACAAACGCGTAAGTTGGTTTAATGACGACATTTCACTGGTGGTTTCTACGCCTTTTGAAATGGCAGAAACACTAAGCCATAAAAACCCTAAGATCGGTAAGATAAGCAAAGCGATGATTTTTTGCTTAAATGACATATCGGTTAAATTCATTATTATTTCCCTAACAACTAACAAATCTTCTCAGTCATCGAATTTGGCTTCCTTCTAACGGGTGCGCCTTAATTGTGACTCTATAATTATTCAAGCTGACCCATGTAAACCATGACCTAACCACACAGTTCAGCGCAGAGGACGTTAACATTTAACCTTATAAAATTCATTGATTTATGAATAAAACTGTTAACTATCTGACTTAACCAGACGAAAAATACGTGTAACAACACTTCTCTGACGCAGTGACTAAAAATTGACACGCCTTGCATAATCATAAAGTGGTAGATCGGCACTCACTGTGTAACCCTTACCAAGCTGTTCACTCATGATCATCTATATATTCAGTCTCAAATATGTATACTGCCGAGCTTATTAAGTAGCAGCTCGCAGCAAATATGCGACAACAACTGAGAGGTATTTTTATGGATTGTCCCGCTTGCGAAGAGCAAATCGGTTGGGAATGGGTAGAAGAGGAAGCAATCGAACCCAATGAAGAATTCAACTGCCCAGAGTGCAAAGAAACGCTGATGTATACCATCGATGAAGGCACCTATTATGGCGCGCAACACAAGACCGTTGAAGTTGTCGATGGTTAGGATGTTTTGCTAATGACTAAAACACTTGACCGATTCTTAGTCTGTTACAGCTTTATCGAGCCTAAGCGACTAAACACGCCTTTACTAGAACGAGCGTTCATCTTAAAATATTGAACATATGTTCAAATTAATGAAGTAGATGTTATGGCCAAGACAGCGAAGTTCGATAGACAAGACGTAGTAGATAAAGCGACTAACCTGTATTGGGAAAAGGGCTTTCACGCAACTTCTATGCGCAATCTACAGGACGTGATTGATATGCGTCCGGGCAGTATTTATGCGGCTTTTGGCAGCAAAGAAGGCTTGTTTAAAGAAACATTAGCTCGTTATACCGAACTCGGCATCCTCAATTTGAACCGCTTTCGCAGCGAAACAGATTCTCCAATCGAAGCGCTCGAAGACTTCGTAAAACGTGCCGTTGTCGAATCGAAACAAAGCGCGCCTAACGGCATGTGTATGCTGGCTAAAACAGTAGCTGAACTGACGGATGAGCACGCTGAATTATTAGAAGAAGCCAAGAAATCACTCAAAATCATGGAAGGCGAGTTCGCCAAACTGATTGCCGAAGCGCAAGAACTTGGTGAGATCAGCAAAGAACGCGAACCTACTCAACTTGCTCGCCACGTTCAGGTTCAAATTGCAGGGCTACGCACTTATGCAAAAACCTGCGATGACACAGAACTACTCAACTCAATGGTCGAAGACATCTTCAAGTACCACCCTTTTTAGCAACTGAGCGTATATAGGCTCAGCTCTACAAAAAGACGCCCAAGTAT